>URWK01000007.1 GCA_900551505.1 uncultured Ruminococcus sp.
TTTTTTATTTTTTTTTTTTTTTTTCAACATTAATTTATTTTTTTTTCTTTTTATATTTTTTATTGGGGGGTGGGGGGGGGGGGGCCCCCCGCCGGGCCCCCCGCCCCCGAAATTCAAAGGAAATTATAAACGAAAATCGTTTGACATTGTAATAATAATAATATATAATTAACAATGGCTACGGGCTTTAAGATAAGAATAAAAAGGAGTGATAAAACAGAAAATGGAGAACAACGAAACAAAACTTTTAGACAGATTTAATGTTTTCGGCAATCAGACGGAGAACAGAAATTACAACAGCGATTACAGAAAAATCGTACCGCAAATTTCCTGTCCGGGCTGTGAAATACCCGAAAAACCCGCAAACCATGAAAAAAAAGCTATCAGAAAATATTACAATTCGGCAGGACTCGGAATGTTCCTGCACTTCATCGGCGTACAGGTCGGAGCAACTGTTGTTGTGGTAATAGTAACACTGGCACTGATTATAAAGGCTTCAGGCGGTCAGGCATTTGATACTGCACAACTTACATCAATGATACGCAATTACATAAATAATTCATCTACAATGATGGCGATAAATGCCTCATTGTGTATGCTCGGGAATTTCCTCGTATTCTTTATAGGCTGTAAGGCAACGGGTATAGAAACAGATTCGCTTTTCAGGACGGAAGGGCTTAATAACAGGAAGATGATAATGTATATTATCATAGCACTGTTTATACAGGCAGGCGGAGATTATCTTTATTCGCTTATCAACTGGCTTCTCAATATGGCAGGAATAGAACCTTATTTACCCGACTTCTCAACGGGTATCGCAGATGCCCAGCCGAGTATAAGGAAATTCGGAATAACGGTTCTTTACACCTGCATAATAGCCCCCATAACCGAAGAACTCCTTATAAGAGGTTTCTTCATGAAGAACATGGCAAGAGTAAACCAGAGATTCGGAATATTTGCATCTGCAATAATGTTTGCCCTTATACATGAAAATATTCCTCAGGGAATACTTGCTTTCTTTGTAGGTTTGCTTATGGGCTATGTTGATATGAAGCACAATTCGCTTATTCCGTCAATAGTAATACACCTTGCGGTAAACATCAACGGAATGATTTGGTCGGTATTCAGTGAAATGTCGGGGGATACAGCGAACCGGGTTTATTTCATCTATTCGTGTGTAATAGGCGTTGCAGGGCTTGCAATGCTGATAGTTATGATTGCAAAGAACAGAATGCCGAAACCTTCAAAGGCACAGAAAAAGAGAAGTTTCCCTATAGCGATTACTTCATGGTCATTAATAGCGATTACGGTTATACATCTTGGAATGGCTGTACTCACAACATTCTTTGGCGATATATTAGGCGGATAAAACAGATTTTCAGGAGATGGGTTTAAAAAATGGAAAAGTTAAAAGAACTCTTTAAGAAGTATGAAGAAATCATAATGTACATAATAATGGGCGTTCTCACTACTCTTGTCTACTTTGTCGCAAGGTTTACGGCAAGACTTGTGGTAAGTGCGAATGTATCCGTTGTTATTGCACAGATTGTGGCAATTACATTCGCATTCATTACAAACAAAAAATACGTTTTCAAGAGCCAGACTACAACAATAGGCGGTTTCCTCAAGGAAATGATTTCGTTCTTTATGGCAAGGGGTCTTTCATTCCTGCTTGACCTTGCGATAACGGAAATCTGCATAAACAGACTTTGCGGATTTTTCGTAAGAACATTCGGATTTGACCAGATAGACTATACAGCGGGCATTTTTTCAATAGGCTTTATTTCGGGGCTTGCAGGTTCACCGGAGAAACTCAACGAATTTATATGGGCGTTTCTCTCCCAGGTAATCATACTCATAACAAACTATGTACTCAGCAAGCTTGTAGTATTCAGAAAGAAAAAAGAAGTCAAGGAAGCTTAACGGAAGTCCTTACGGACGGATTCGGGGGGGGGGGGGGCCGCGCGGGGGCCGGGGCCGCGGGCCCGCTATGTATGAGTGCGGCCGAAAAAAAAATAGGTGGAGTGGGTTTTTTTTTTTTAAAATATAAATTATATTTATTTCTTTTTTTGTATTCCGTTTGGTCGGCGGCGCTGCGGCCTGGGCCCCGGCCCGCCCCCCCCCCCGCCCCCCCCCGATTTTTTCCCGTCACGGTAAAATAACAATGTGAGCAGGTTATTTGAAATTGTCGATAAATATGCGGACTTTCTGGATTTTCTGTTCTTGCACGCAGAGAACCTTTATGTGGAAAGAACCGCTTACGGCTCTTTCATCAGCCACAGGGATATGTCCGAGAAGTTCCATAACCCAACCGCCAACGGAATTACTTGAACTTTCTATGCTGTCTTCGGGAAGTCCGAGTTGTTCAAGCATATCGTCAATGTTCATTTCTCCCGAAACATCATAAGTATTTTCGCCGACTTTCTGAAGTTCTGTTACAACTTCGTCATTTTCGTCATAGATTTCCCCGACAAGTTCCTCAATAATGTCTTCGAGTGTGATAATTCCGGCAGTTCCGCCGTACTGGTCCATTACAACCGCCATATGAGTTTTTGATTTCTGCATATCCTTCATGGCTTCGCTGATAAGTTTAAGTTCAGAAATATGTATTACGTCCTGCATAATGTCTTTTATTTCAAAGCTGTTTTCGTTAATGTCGTTATTCAGGATAAGCCTGAAAAAATCTTTCTGTGTGATAATTCCGACGATATTGTCAAGGCTCTTTTCATATACGGGAAGCCTTGAATACATTTCCGTCATGAAAGTTTGTTTGATTTCGTCAATGTCCGCATTGATTTCTATACCCACAACATTCACTCTCGGTATAAGGATTTCGCCAACGGTAATTTCGTCAAATTCAAGTGCGGAACGTACAAGGTCGCCTTCCTGTTCTTCAAGTACGCCCTGTTCTTCGATTTCGTCAATGATATATTTAAGTTCGTCTTCCGTAACGCTCGGCTGTTCCTCTGTCGATTTTACAAAGATTTTCATAGTGCCGTCCTTAATCTTAGTGAAAATCCAGATAACAGGCGTGAAAAGCTTTATTACAAACGAAAGCGGTACAGCAAAGGTAAGTGCAAGACTTTCCGCATTTTCCTTCGCAAGCGATTTAGGAAGTATTTCGCCGAAAATCAGCACAAGTACGGTCATGACCATTGTCGCAACACCTACACCTCCGCTACCGAAAATTTCTGTGAAAAGTATTGTGCCGATAGATGCCGATGCCGTATTTACAACGTTGTTTCCGATGAGTATAGCCATAAGTGCATTGTCAAATTTCGTGGCTATTTCAAGTGCCTTTTCAGCTCTCTTGTTTCCCTGAGATGCGTAATTTTTCAACCTGATTTTATTCACGGTCGAAAAAGCCATTTCCGCAGACGAGAAAAGCCCCGAGAATACAAGACAAAGTATTATGAGAATGATATTGACAGCCAATTTAAAAAGTCCTCCACTTTCAAAAAATATTTATAATGTTCTATCGTATCACATTTTAAAGTTATTATCAAGTATTTAAGGCAATTTTCTGTCAAGAAGAAATAATGATTGTGTAAAGATACTTATACATTACAGAAAAAACCGGTTCAAAGACAATATACATAATAAATGCACAAAAACACATATAAAATTATTTAAAATATATGATATTTTCACAAAAATAAAATTTCGAGAAAATATCGGTCAGAAATTTATCATCTCCGTACATCTATATAACAAGAGGTTATGAAACCTCCTGAAAATTTATAATTCAAAAAAACGCTTTGAGAATATTTTGATTTCCATGGATTTTGTGTTGCAGATATTAAAAATATTTGTTATAATGTAATCTGCACAAAAAGTGTGAAACAAAAGATTATATTAAAAAGGAGAAGGATTTTTTTATATGAAATTCACAAAGCGTTTATTCTCAACATTTACGGCATTTATCCTGATTACAGCAGGCGGTTGCAATTTCGGTTCGTCAGGTGAAAGTGAGAACAGTAAGCCCGATGATATTCAGGTAAATGCTTCAGTAAGTGAGACAACTACAGTGACAACAACCACTACTCCCGAACCTGTGGAAAATCCCGTTGTAAGAGTTATTGCGGCAGGCGACAACCTCATTCATTCTTCAATATACAATCAGGCACATCAGAGAGCTTTGAATAACGGAAATGACGGCTACGATTTCGATTATGCGTATCAGTATGTTGAAGACCTTATTTGCGGTGATTTGAATGTTCTCAATCAGGAAACCATTATCGCAAATGACGAATTTGAACCGTCAGATTATCCGTGCTTCAATTCTCCCACACAACTTGGTCAGAAGATGATGGATATGGGCTTCAATGCTTTCAGTATGTCAAACAATCATGTACTTGACAAGGGCGAAGCGGGACTTATAGCAACGCTGGATTACTGGGCGAAGTATCCTCAGATGACTGTTTACGGGGCTTACAGGAATGAAGCCGACATGAACAACATCAGAATAAGAGAAGTTAACGGCATAACTTTCGCATTCCTCGGATACATGGAACACACGAACGGGCTTTCACTTCCGGAAGGCTCTGAATGTAAACTTGTTTATCTGAAAGAGCTTGACACCATTCAGCAACAGATACAGACAGCTGACAAAATGGCAGATGTTGTTGTAGTAAGCCCACACTGGGGGGTAGAAATTCAGAACGAAGTTACAGACGAACAGAAAGCACTTGCAAGAAAGTTTGTTGACTGGGGTGCGGATATCATTATAGGCACTCAACCGCACACGGTACAAACTATGGAATACTTGCCGAAAGCGGACGGAAGTCAGGCATTCGTATTCTATTCTCTCGGCAACTTTATCTCCGCACAAAGCCGTAATCTTGCGATGGTGGGAATGCTCGCAGACTTCAATGTAACAAAAGACATGGTAACAAACGAGATTTTAATTTCTGACGTAAAGGCAATTCCGCTTATTACTCATTATGACTGGGGATATGCGAATGTAAGAGTTTATCCGTATAACCTCTATACTCCTGAACTTGCTTCAAGTCACGGAATACTTGCCGATACGAATTGGTTCGGAATGGACTTCATAGACACGATTATTTCAGAGAACATTCCGCAGGAATTCCTGAAAGAAGACTGAAAAAATCAGTATAAATTTACTGATTGTTCAAAAGCGGTGAATAAAGCAATAAAAATTCTTCAATTCTGTGTAAATCCGATTGACTTTAACGCTTGTATATGATATATTAACAAATGTTAAGATAATAAAAATATTGTGGATATATTTTCTTTAAAATCTTTTTCGTTACAAATAACAATTTATGAATTAGTCTGAAAATATAACCTTGTATGTAAAGCATTATTGTGGAAATGGGGAAAACTTATGAAATTGAGAAGAATTATCGCCGGAGTTACCGCCTGCACCGTTGTGGCTTCAACGATGCTGGCAATGCCGATTTCAGCGAAGACAACTACCAGGATTGAAAAAATTACCTTGGCGGATTTGCTGAATGGTGCAAAGATGGTGGTGCAGCTCACTGATGATATAAAGGCAGAGAAACAAGCTGAACTGCTTGACAAATTTGACACCAACGGCAACGGTAAAATCTCTATTGACGAGGTTCTTTCGATAGCACGCAGAATTGCAAGAACAGATGAAAGTGATATTGTGAATGAACACGGTACAGCCGATTCGGAGGAAACTACTACAGCCGAAACCACACTTACCGGAGAAACAACCACTACAGCAGAAACTACTGAAACTACAGCGGTTGAAACTACCGAAACTACAGAGGAAACCACTACCGCAACAGAAGCCGTTGTGTTCGCTCCCGTTCTGAAAATCGGCGGAACAGAATACAGGAACGGCGATAAATTCATTGCGGAAACAGGCGGAATTTACAGTGTGGAAGTTACCGATGCGGAAAATGAAATTACTTTCTCACTGGCAGGCAGCAAGGACAATGAAGATAATAACCTTGTGAGAGTCAGCGAAAGTAATTTTGAAGTCCTTGCGGACGGCACACTTACAGTTACCGTAAAGGCTTCTGACGGTCAGGAAAAGACAATTACCCTGAATGTTGTGACTGAAAAGCACATAGAGGGGCTGACAGATTTTTATATCGGTTTCAGTTACAGTGATTCTGGTATGTCCAATGAATACTATGAAACAACACTTGAAAGGTATGAGCTTTATTTTGAAAACGGCATGATTTCAGAGGAAGACTTTAATTCAGTAAAACTTCTGTTTGAGGTTCAGAATAAATTCGGTGATATGCTTTCAGTGTCAAGTATTATGGAAATCCCATATGTCGGAGATGAAATACAAATTACCGACTTTCTGAAATTAAATGAAGACAACACTGTTGAACCATACGGCATAACCGATAAAGTTACTTACAAATCATCCGATGAATCAAAAGTTTATGCTTCTGAAGACGGAAAGATTGTGGCAAAAGGCGTTACAACCGAGCCTGTCGAAATCCTTATGTTTGTTGACGGAAAAGTCGTGAACAGATTTAAAGCTACAGTTGAAAAGGAACAGTCAGAAAGAATTCTTACAGATACATCAGCAAGAATAATTGCAGGTAATAATTTCGGTGCAGCTGTGGAAAGTAAGTATGGTGACGGCGTGAACAGCGGAATAGTTTTATCACTGAATGAGCTTAAAAGTGCAGTCGGTGAGGAAAACGTAAATTATATTTCTTACAGAAAAGCTGACGGAACGAACCTGAAATTTACAGATAATTTCATCAGTAATGCCGAACAGTTCGCAAAGGATAATGGCTTGTTAATGTTCATTGACGAGAGCAACACAACAATTTATTATGCTATGACTAATCCGCAAGGATATATCAATACAAAAATTCCGCTTAATGACAGCAACGGAACGTTGTTTGAAAAACGTATTGAAATTCTCGATATGGAGCAGTTCAGAAAATATTATAATTCACTGAACAAGTCGGAAGCACTTACCGTAAACATCAAAGGCGTAAAGGCAACCGCTAAGGACAGCACAGAAATGACAGCCGATGGAACGGTTTATCTCACGGAGGGCGAAACTCTCAGCCTTTCGGATATTGTAAAGGTTGCAGGCGTGGAAAGTCCGAAAATTACAGTTAAGAGCTTGAAGTATGATAATTCAACACAAGGCTATGTAGAAGCATCAGACGAAGAAAAGAATGTTGACTATGACCCGCTTACACAGACTTTCACAGCCCGTGGAGTTAAGGTATTAGGCAGTGGGCAAACAAGCATTAGCACTGTATCATTCACCTATAAGGCGACTGACGGCACAACAAGAACAGTCAATGTTAAAATTGAAATTGTGAAACCTGTAGCTTTTCTGAAACAGAATGAATACAAAAAAATCGGATACAAAGAGACTTATGAAGATTTAAACGGCGAAAAGATATATATCCCGAAAACAGCGGATATTTCAGATATCGGAGATTTCGTAAAGGCAATTCCGGCAGTTGTAAATACATTTGATGAAGACGGATGGATTCACCAAGGCTCATATGAATCCGAAATATACAAATTTGTTGTAAATGAACCGTCAGACTGGAGTTTCTCTGTTGACAATAAGAAAATGCTCAATGTAAAGTCAGGTTCATCAGAAGATACAATTTCATGGGCTGACGGCTACAGCCTTTCGGAAGCCAAAGCAGGTGATACGGTTACAGTTACCGCAAAGCATAAACAGGGCTTTGAAGTTTCGTATACTCTTGTGATTGCAGATACACTCCCACAGGTTTCAAAGAGCGGAATGGGTACAGATACTTTCAAATATCCGTCAGACAACAAGGGCAATCAGTTTATCACATTTGACAATATAGTTGATGTAACGAACCTCCCTGAAGACTGGAAAGTTGTTCCGTACGTTTGGGGAGCAAGTGATAATGTGAACTATCTCGGAAAAACTCCAGATGGTCAGGAAACAGTTGATGCAACGGGAATAAAAATTGTCAAGGGTTCAAACGGTCACTATTCAGTCAGTGGTATTGAAGTTGCCACGGCTTCAAAGGTTGAGCAGGAAACATATATTAATATTATAGTTGTAGTGTTTGACAAGGCAGGAAATACGATAGGTGGTTTACTTAAACCGATAAAACTCTCGATAAACGGCGAAAAGGGCAAAAATGATGTTCTCAGCATGACCGTAAACGGAATTACAAAGTCAATAAGTGCAGGTGAAACAGCGGATTTCGGGAAAATCTATGTACCGGAAAACGCTTCGGTAACTTACAGTGCTACAGGCACAGGAGTATTTGCAGAACCTGCTCCGTCAGTCACAAATTCCAACTGCGATGAATTTACAGTTGCGGATGGGAAGATTACTGCAAAGGCACTTAACAAGAACGGCGAAAGTAAGACAGTAACTTTTACATTCGGAACGGGTTCTTACCGAAGAACCGCAACCGCTGAAATTGTTGTTGTGAAACCTGTTGCCGTTGCACCTGCCTATATAGGTGACGGGAACATTGATGTAACCGGAGTTACCTATTACAGCGTGGGAAATTATGTTGCACAACCTGCACTCGTGACTAAGACAGACGAAAACGGCAAACCCGATTTAAACAGTGGCCTTGTTACAGGAGGCTTTACGCTTGGCAAGACCACAAATAATACAAAAACTTATACATTGCAGGGAATTTCAATTGATGTCACAAATAAAGCGGTTGAAAGTCTTCCGACAGTAGCTTTCAAAAATAAGAGTGTTACTGTGGATACATCAGCGAAAGAAGCAGTCTTTGAAGATGCCTTTGATATTCCGTCAGGAGATTTTACAGTGGAGTGTTATACAGGTACAGACACAAGCGTATCATACAACCAGGAAACCAACAGTTTAATAGTTACTATTGGCGGAGGTATATACAATGGGAAAAAGCAGTTTCTTTTAACCTTAAGGCTCAAAGATGCTAACGGAAATATTATCTCATATAGCGATGATACGTTTAAGGTGAATTTCATTGACACTATCAAGGTGAAAATGGCAAAACCGTCATCCGGTCAGTTCAGTATTAAAATTCCGTACACAGGTGAAATAGCTGAGGATACAATAATAAAAGCAACTGATTTTGAAGAAGCTCCGTCAGGCATCACGATAGATGAAAACAGTCTTTTATATGGTACTGACGAAAGCAAAAATATTGTTGTGGGTGGATTTTGGGCAGATGGAAGTATTGCAGACAATGCGGTTCTGAAATTCAAACTTACTGTCGGTGATGCAACAAAAAATATTGAAGTTACTTTCATCAAGTGAATTTTATAACAAAAATAAACCTTTTAAATAATCTTATTTTTGTCTGTAAAAATACTTGATATTTTCCCCGAACTGTGCTAATATATTGTTAAGCAATATAAAGCACATTTCAGCGGAGATATCGGGGTTTTGTGTAACAAAATACACAAACAACGATATGTAAATTTATTATTACTCATAAAACGTTAAATAACACTTGACTTTTATGAGTAGAATGTGATAATATAATATTGCAATATTAAAATGTATATAGTTGCATTGCTTTTCGGATTCCTTTTCCGAAAAACTGCAATCATATAAATAAAAAGAATTTTTTTGAAAGTGAGGAACTTGGTATGAAATTGAAAAGAATTCTTGCCGGTGTCACAGCTTGCACAATTGTTGGTTCAACAATGCTCGCAATGCCGGCATCAGCAACAACCACTACAGCAGCTAAGGACGTTAAGATTTTTGACGTTATGAACGCTGCAAAGACAATCGCAGAAATGGACGTATCAGATGACGTTAAGAGCACTCTCCTTGACAAATTCGATACAAACGGCAACGGCAAAATCGACATGACAGAACTTATTGCAATGGCTCAGAGAGTTGCAAAACTTAATGACCAGGATATCGTTAACGAATACGGTACTGCTGACGAAACAACAACCACAGAAGTAACTACAGGTGAAACAACAGTTGAAACAACAGTTTCTACTGATGAAACAACAGAAACTACACTTGAAACAACAGTTTCTACAAACGAAACAACAGAAACTACACTTGAAACAACAGTTTCTACTGAAGAAACTACAACTACAGAAGAAACTACAAGTGAAACAACCGAAGAAACTACTACTACAGAAGAAACTACAACCACAGAAGAAACTACTACAACTACAGCAGCTCTCGAACCGACTGTTGCTATCGGCGACAATGAATACAGTGACGGCGATACAGTAGTTGTTGAAGGTACAGATGTTTACTCAGTAAGCGTTTCCGATGAAAACTACGATGTTGAAGTTGCTCTCGCAGGAAGCAAGGACAAGGACGGTAAGGATGCTGTAAGAGTTTACGGAACAAACTTCGTATGCAACTCTGACGGTAAGCTCACAATCACAGTTACAGTTCCTGATACAGACCTCAAGAAAGTTATTACTCTCAATGTAAAGAAAGTAAAGCCTCTTGAAGATAAAGAAATGTTACCAAAGCTTGTTGTTGGTTTCACTGAAGGAAGCAGCGGTAAGGAATTTTCAGATGAATACAAGGCATTCACGGAAGAAGTATTCACAGGTGCTGACGAATACCCAACTACACCAGAAGAATGGGAAGAATACTGGGCAGAACAAGAAACTACACCTGGTTCATTTGTAAAGACAGACAAAACTACTGACGAAAATGTAAAAGCTGCTGTAGCGAATCTTGGTTTAAATGTAGGAGAATCAGCAACAATTGCAGGTTTCTTCGATGGCACAACAATTGATAAGGGAACTGCTGAAAAGTATGATACAACCGATACACCTACATATATGTCAGCAAACAGTAATGTAGCTACTGTTGACGGCAAGGGTACAGTTACAGGCGTTACAGAAGGCTCAACAACAATTTATATCGTTGTTAATGGTAAAATTGTAGCAGGCTTTTCTGTAAATGTTTCAAAAACAGTATCTGATAATGTTACTATCGAAGCAACAAAGGCTTATGTTACTAACGGTGGCAGTGTTGAGATTGCTGAAGGTAAATACGTTGCAAACGTTTCAGCAGGTTCAGTTCCTTCTCTTAACAGCCTTAAGGATGCAGTAGGCGAAGAAAACATTAAGTCAGTTACATTCAAGAATGCTGATGGAAGTGCAGTAACAGACCTCAGCAATGAAGAAGTTAATGGTTGGAATATTATCTACTTTGTAAACAGCACTACAGGTACAGTTTACTATGCAATCACAGACGCAAAAGGTATGGGAGACATTAGAACAAAGCATGGTAATGTAGCAGTTCTTGACATAGAACAGGCTAAGGCAACTGTTGTTATCCCAGAAGGTGCTCTCACAATTAATGTTAACGGCGTTAAGACAACTGCAACAGCTGACAATAAAGCTGTAACAGCTAAAGATGTTGTTTACCTCACAGAAGGCACAACATTCACACTTGCTGATATCGCAAAGGTTCAGGGCGTTGACAATCCGACAATCACAGTTGAAAACAGCGATAAGGATGTAGATACACAGAATGTTTCTTACGATGCACTCACAAAGACATTCACAGTTAACAAACTCACAAAAGATAACAGCGATGCAAATGAAGAATTAATCACATTTACTTACAAGGTAAGTGAAACAGATATAAGAACAGTTAATGTTGATGTTGTAACAGTTAAGCCGGCTCTCAAGGTAACAAATGCTTACGGCATTGCTGATAACAATATCGACATTAACGGCGGTACATACTACGTTCCTAAGAGTGCAATTGCTGCTAATGACCCAAATAATGTTACACCGGTTTATGTAAAGGCTGTTGACGAAGACGGTAACATTGATATTAACAGTGTTATCACACCAGAAGGAGCACCAGAAGGAGCAACAGAAGGAGCAACAGAAGGAGCAACAAACTTCAAATACAAGGTAACTTCAAGCGATGAAAAGAAGGTTACTGTTGGTATTGACGGTAAAACACTTGCACTCGCTAAAGATTATGCTAAGACTGCTAAGGCTGGCGACACTGTAACCCTTACATACACATTTGAACAGGGTCAGACAGTTTCTTACACAATCGAAGTTGTTGACACTCTCCCGGCACCTGTAGAAAACGGACTTGGAACAAATAAGTTTGAATATCCTGACAATAATAAGCAGGGTCAGATGATTTCATTCAACAATATCGTAAAGACAGACGTTGCACTTCCTGCAGGTTGCGAACTCGTTGTTGATGTTGATGCAGCTACATCAGGCAATGTAACATACATGAAGGACGGAAAACCGGAAAATAACAATGGCACAGTTGATGCAACAGGAATCCAGCTTGCAGCAACAGGAAATAACCGTTACACACTCGAAGGTATCGAAGTAGGTCCAGCAGAAAACGTTGCTGCAAATACACAGATTACATTCACAGTAAGCGTTGTTGACGCAGACGGAAACGTAATCTCAAAATCTGCTAACATCACAGTTTATATTGTAGGCGGTGATGAAGCTGTTCCGGAAATCAATCTGAATAGTGTAAAGCTTACAGCAAAAGATGGTACAGATAACAAGGTTGCAACATACTCATACACACCAGTTGAAGGCTGGGAACTCCAGAACACAGCAGCTACAGACATTAAAGTTGATGGCGGTACAGTTGCAGTTACAGGAAACAATACAATCACACTGACACTCACAGACCCATACATCAGTGAAACAGAAAAAACAACAACAGCTACACTCACATTCAAGAAGGGTGACGTTATAAAGACTAAGGACGTTACACTGAAGTACACAGGCGTTGTTGAAGACACTAAAGACCTCAATATCGCACTCACAAATAATACAGCTGCTTTTGATAGTGCAGAAGCAACATCAGTAACATACACACTTGACACAGCCAAAATGAACGGCTGGACACTTAAGGAGCAAACAGTTACGCTTGCAGATGGTACAGATGCTACAGTTACAGCTAATGGTGATACAATCACACTGACATTTAAAGGTGCACCTATAGAAGATGGAAGTACATCACCAGTTAGCCTTACACTCACAAAGGCTGGTCAGAATGAAATAAATAAGGAAGTTACACTGAACTACACAGCATTCAAGGTAGCTCCATAAGAGTAGTGCGAACTGATTAACTCGGCGTGCAGAATCCTCTATAAAGGGATTTAATACAAACGAATAACCTTAGCCCTCTCCCGAATGGGAGGGGGCTTTTTTGTTTAAGATAAAGAAATATTTATTTAGTATAAAATTTAATAATGATTTGACATTGCTTAATTATTATGATATAATGGGTTTACATGATTATAAAAATTAAAATGAAAGGGAGAAGAGATGATTAAGCTGAAAAGAATTCTTGCGGGAATTACGGCTTGTGCTATTGTCAGTATGACGATGCTTGCAATGCCGATTTCCGCAAGAACCACAACCAAGGTTGAAGAAGTCACCTTATCGGATTTGCTGAATACCGCAAAAATGGTAGCAGATTTGAAAGACGATTTGACAGCAGAGAAACAAGCGAAGATACTTGACAAGTTCGACACTGACGGAAGCGGACATATTTCAATCGGTGAACTCCTGGAAGTCGCTAAGAGGGTCGCAAGAATTGATGAAAGCGATATTGTGAATGAGTATGGTAAAGCCGATAAAGTTCCGCTTAATCCGACTTTCACAATCGGCGGAACGGAATATAAGGACGGCGATACGTTAATAATAAAGGCTAACGAAATTTTTGAAGTCGGCGTTAGCGATGCGGAAAATGAAATTACTGTTTCGCTCACGGGAAGCAAGGACGATGAAGATAATGACCTTGTCAGAGTAAACGAAAGCAATTTTACAGCTGTAAAAGACGGCACACTTACAATCACTGTAAAGTCTGCTGACGGTCAGGAAATGACAATTACCTTGAATATTGTGACGGAAAAGCCCCTTGCAGATGTAGACGCATCAAAGCTTGAAATCAAATATTCATATGCAGACAGTAACAGGTATTCGGACGAATATAAGGAATTTTCAAATTCCATAGAAAGAGATATCTTTAATAACAGAACAATAAAAGACTCTGATGAGTATTGGAAAAATATAAAAACGTATTATACTACAAATTTCGACACAGGTTCTGTAATTGAGATAGGTGTAGGGCATAAAGTACAGCTTGAAGGTTTCCAGATAAAAGATGATAATGGCAGGCTTGAAGACTATGATACAACCGATGAAGTTACATATATCTCCACAGACACAAACAAGGTTACTGTCGATGAAAACGGAGTAATTACAGGTGTTGAAGCCACTGATGATACGTCTAAAATTGACATCATTGTAATGGCTGACAAAAAAGAAGTAAAAAGATTTAAAGTATCTGTAAAGAATATAAAATATCCTGAAATTGAAACACCAGACGAATATGCATTTAATTATACAAAAATTGAGCATTATAACTACCTTACAGAAGGAAAATATGTGGAGAATGCTTCACAGGGAAAAGTAATGTCACTTAAAGACCTTCAAAGTCAGATAGGAGCAGAAAATGTAAGGTCGGTTTCACTGAAAAATTTTGACGGAACAAAATTGGACATTAAAAGCATTGATGAGAAGAGATTGAAAAACGTAATTTACTATGCGGATATTCAAAGTGCCACTGTTTACTACGCTATCACAAGTGAAACAGGCGAAGGTCGTTTTGATATCAAGACCGCCGACAGTACTGTTACTGTAAAAGTTCTTGACATGGACAAAAGCAAGATTGCTAATACACTGGAAGCTCTCACATTTGAATTCCGTGGTGACAGACACGTTGCAACAATGCATGACGGAATTAAAGATACAGGCGAAAAGTATTTCTTTACAGAGGGCGAAGTATTCGATTTCCTGAGTACAGTAAAGGTTAACGGTGTTGATAATCCTGAAATAACTTTTACGGATTCCTGGAGCGGAACAGCCGGACAACAGTTTGATTATGACCCGCTGATGAAGGTTCTGAAGGCTCGTGAAATTTCAGAAGAAAGTACGGGAGTAACCTTAAAAGGAAGAAACGAAATAACGCTTTCATACATAGGAAGTGACGGAATAAAAAGAGGCGTTAAATTTGAAGTTTATGTCGGTAAACCGATAGTCGCAGTTAATCCGGGCAACTTTGGGTATGCAGATAACCATTCATTTATAATTAAAATTCCGGTTGTGTTACCGCCAATGTTTGATACACGAATTGATTATCTTACCATGACTCAAATTACAATACCGGTTAATATGAGAAAGGGCTTACCGTCATCTTTAAGTAATTCGGGAGTAATTAAATTTGAAGATTTCATAAACATGGACGGCAAGAAAATCTATGTTTCAAAGGACATGGACAAAAACGAAATACTGGAGTGTATTAAAAAGTCTGTAGCTATGGCAACTTTAAACGATGAAGACGGTGTGTACAGAATGGTTAAGGACCGTAACATTACCCGTACGGAAGACGCTGTTGTAGGTATAGTCCCGTGGCTGTTTTGTAAATTCAGCGTTGACAATGAGAAAATGCTTACAGTTGATAATAATGCCGAACGTTACAATTATGACACTATAAAATGGACTGACGGATATGAATTTAAAGCAGGTGATACCGTTACAATCACCACTACAAACATGGCTAACAATCCGGATACCAAAACTTCATTCACGCTTGAAATTGTTGACGCACTTCCGAACGTTGTAAAGAACGGAACAGGAGCAGACACATTTAAATATCCGAAAAACGACAAGAACAATCAGTACATAACATTCGGTAATGCTATTGATATAACAAATCTTCCTGATGACTGTGAAGTTATCCCATATGTCGAAAGTGCAAGCAGTAATGTATGCTACACTGACAAAAATGGCGAAAAGCGTAACAATAATTCAGAGATGACAGTTGATACATCGGGAATTAAAATCATCAAGGGTACAAACGGACATTATTCAATCAGCGGTATTGAAGTTGCCGTTGCTTCAAAGGTTGACCCTCAGACATTTATGAATGTAAGGTTTAAGGTTGTTGACACATACGGCAACGTGATTAAAATATCCGCCCCGATAAAACTTTTTGTAAAGGGTGAACAGACTTTTGCGGTGATTATCGGTAATAAGAGCAAGGAAATTGAAGCGGGGGAAACAGCAGATTTGGGAACTATCCTTATCGAAGAAGGCGAAGCAATAAAATTCTCAACTACGGGAACTTGTAAAGAAGTCCTCACCAATGAAACCAGCGGAGATAATGTTACCATCGACACATATAGTGGATTGATCAAAGCGAATAAGCTTGACGCAAGTATCTCAAAAGGTAACACCGAGGGAAAAGAAATTTCCCTGACATACGGCACAGGCGAAAAAGCAAGAACCGCAAAGGCTAAAGTCGTTGTTGTAAAGGTCGATTTCTGGGCATATTATAAAGCTTCAGATAAGACATTTAACATAACAGACGGCACATTCTGGAAAGCGGACGGCAACACGCTTGAAGCAGAGTTTGTAACGGAAGTTGACAGCAACGGCAATACAACAAAATCCGATAAGGTGCAAAAATATACAACCGTAGACGGAAAAGCTGTATTCAAATGCCCTTATGACGAAACAACGGCTTCATGCAAGATAACAGACATCAGCAAACTCGCCGACACTATCCAAAGTCAGACATTTGACAAGAACACAACGGAAGTAAAAATTTCTGCAAATGTTCCGGAAGGTCTGTCAATGGGTGTGGCGAAAGAAAGTACACGCAATGATATTAGGGTAATATTAAGTGAAACTCCGGGTTATGAAATAGTACGAAAAGTAGATGCTACAAATGTTTCCGGTTCAGCGTCAATATATATGGAAGTATTCTTTGTAGATGAAAATAATGATAAAATACTTGCTATGAAGAAGCCTATTACAATAACATTTACAGAAACTTCTCTGAAACTCGACATTGACGGAAAGACCGCAAAAACTGATTCATCAACTCCACAGTCTATACCTGAAACTATCTACCTTGCGGAAGGTCAGTCAATAGATTACACGGCAACTTGCATGAACGCAGGCGAAGACGAAACAGCCCCGATTGTAGAAGTTTCCTCAAATGACAAATCACTTGTTACCTGTGCAGACGGAAAGATTACGGCAGGAAAACTTACCGCCGAAAATTCAGCAGACAACAATACAACAGTTACTTTCAAATATCAGGCAGGCGACCAGATAAGAACGATAACCGCAAAAGTTGTCGTGGTCAAAACCAGAGTTATGGCAAATTACCCTCTCGATAATAAAAAGGTTGAAGTAACTGACGGCACATTCTGGGAAGCAGGCGAAAACACAGTCTATGCAGAATTTATAACGAAACTTGACAGCGATGGCAAGCCGGAAAAATTTGAAACTGTAACGGATTGCACAACCGATGTAGGCGGAGCAACTGTATTCAAATGCCCTTATGACAAAGAAATCACGGTTTCATGCACAGTTAAGGAAGTCGGCACAATCGCCGAAAATAAGACATTTGAAAGAAGTACAAAAGAAGTAACAATTCCTGTAAGCATTCCGAACGGTCTGACATTTGAAATAAAGAACGAGAAAGCTTCAGAAAAGGTTACTATAGGCAGTTGGGAAAAGTCGGATACAGCAGTAACGCTGAAAAATGTAGATGCTTTAAAGGTTTCAGGCTCGGAAACATCATCTATGGACATTTATGTATATCAAGGCGACATTACTGTTGACAAACAGACAGTTGAAGTAACATTTGCGGAAATCGCCCTTGATATAGAAATCAAAGGAATTAAGGAAACTTTTAAAGGAAGTGCTATTTCATCAGAACCAAAGGCTATAGATACTACTATCTATATTGAGCAGGGTACTTCGATAAATTACACAGCAAGCGTTGTGTCCCCGGAAGAAAACCCGAATGTAACGGTTTCATTAGATAAAGTTAATTCACCACTGACTATTGATACTGAAAACAAACAGATTAAGGCAAGTGAACTTACATCAAGGAACGGCAACGGCAATGATACAACTGTAACCTTTGAATATAAGATAGGTGAAGAAACAAGAACAGTAACCGCAAAAGTTATTGTAGTAATACCTATAGCAGTTGCTCCGTCTTATATCAAAGAAGGGAAAAATATCAATGTAATGAATGAACCTTATTATACAGCAGATATAAAAACTAAAAAAGCTGTACCGGCATTCAGTATAAGAGAGTTATACAACGACCCAGACTATCCGATAAGTGATGCTACAATTGTTAAAAAAGATGAATTTAATCTGGTTGCTCAGGACGGAGATACGGCTACATATGAATTACAGGGTATCAGGGTTAATGTTACAAATATACAAAAAGACCCATCTACATTGATTTCAAGAAATAATAATGACTTTAAAATGATTAATGCAGATGAAAACACAAAAGAATTTACGATGGACAGTCCATGGAATTTGGATAGTAGCATACCAAGTAACTGGAGCTTGAAGACTGATAAGCAATATCCAAATACATTATTTGAACCGAGATTTACTGAAAACTATAGCAAGATAATATTCACAAGAGAAGATACAGATGCTTTGGATGCATATACACATCTATATACTACTTTGATACTTAAAGATGAACGTAAAAATACAGTTTATAAAGGATATTTTTCTTTCATGGTTTACACCGCACCAGGCGATATCATGAGATATATAACTGTAGCCACGGACGATAATAAAACGTTTAACTGTAGACGTGCGACTGGACTGTCAGTAGACTATGACTGGAGAATAGTAGATGCTAAAATAGTAGACGGAGAATCAGGATATAAAATTTCTCATAGGAGTGACGATTATTTTAAAATAATATATGACGGACAGGTTTCAGAAGAAAAAAATGCAAAGGTCAAACTAAAACTTCAATATGGTATTCATACTGATATAACAATTGAAAAAGAATATACAATTAAAGTGACACCGACCTCGAATTAACAGACAGCGAAAGCCCTTTCCCGAACGGAGAGGGCTTTTTGTTAATATAATTAAACAATTAGTACGCACAAACTTTAATAAAGAATAAAAAAGCATTTGACTATTGTTAACTATTGTGATATAATAGGTTTACAGGATTATAAGAATTTAATTGGAAGCGAGGAGAGATTATGAAGCTAAAAAGAATTATTGCGGGAATAACAGCTTGTACAATTGTCAGTTCAACAATGCTTACAATGCCGATTTCCGCAAGAACCATAACAAAAGTCGAAGAAGTCACCTTATCGGATTTAATGAATACCGCAAAAATGGTAGCAGATTTGAAAGACGACTTGACAGCGGAGAAACAGGCGGAAATACTTGACAGATTTGACACTGACGGAAGCGGACATATTTCAATCGCTGAACTTCTGGAAGTCGCTAAGAGGGTCGCAAGAATTGATGAAAGCGATATTGTGAATGAATACGGTACAGCCGATTCGGAAGAAACCACAACAGCAGAAACCACAATTGAAAC
>URWK01000008.1 GCA_900551505.1 uncultured Ruminococcus sp.
CACGGGCGATTATTACAATTGTTCTTCTCAATTCACTTGATGATGACGATTACAACGCTCTTTATGACCATTTCAGCGATGACCTTAAGGTTGCCGCAACAAATGCAAGAGCCTTTAAGGGCAAGACAGTAAAGCCTGAAAAGGTTAAAAAGATTAAGACCAAGGCAAACACATTGTCCGACAAATGATTTATCTGTGATTACCGTAAGTTCCGTCAAATAAGGCGGAATTTACGGAATGCTGCAATAAATGCGTAATTTATGCAGAAAAATTCAAAAAAGGCTTGACTAAAGCCTTGATATATGGTAGAATATCCTTACCTCTGAAAGGGGCTTATTTTTTTGTGCCCTATTGAGGGAGGCTAAAATATTCCGAAAAAACCGGGAGGTGCCGTTATGAGAGTAAAAATCACATTGGCCTGCACAGAGTGCAAACAGCGTAATTACAACACAATGAAGAACAAGAAAAACAGTCCTGACAGACTTGAAATGAACAAGTACTGCCGTTTCTGTAAGAAACACACTCTTCACAAGGAAACAAAATAATGGAGGTACAAAATGGCTGAGAAAAAGTCTGAAACCGCAAAGGCAACTGCTAAAAAGCCTGATAAGAAGCCTAATGTTTTTAAAAGGCTTGCAAAGTACCTCGGCTCCTGTAAGGGTGAAATCAAAAAGATCACATGGCCGACTCCAAAGCAGACAACAAAGAACTTCGGTATTGTTATCGCTATGGTAGCCATCGTAGGCGTATTTATATTTGCTCTTGATCAGGGCTTGTACGCACTTGTGGGTCTTTTTATGAACACAACCGCCTGATTCCTACCTGACATTACTTGATTTACGAAAGGGAGAAAGCTGTTATGGCAGAATCAGAAGCAAAATGGTATGTTGTTCATACTTATTCAGGTTATGAAAACAAGGTCGCAACAGATCTTAAGACCACAGCCGAAAACAGAAATCTTCAGGATATGATTATTGATGTCAAGGTTCCTGTTGAGATTGTAACCGAAACAGTCGGTGACAAAACCAAAGAGGTTGAAAACAAGCTGTTTCCCGGCTATGTTTTTGTTAAGATGGTCTATACTGATGAAACCTGGTATGTTGTTCGCAACATCAGAGGTTGCACAGGATTTGTCGGACCGGGTTCAAAGCCTGTTCCGCTCACAGACGCGGAGGTTTACAGAATGGGTGTTGAAACACGAAGCGTTAAGCTTAACTATTCTGTCGGCGATTCAGTTCGCATTATAGACGGTCCGCTTGAGGATTTTGTCGGTGTCGTTGAAGAAATTGACGCCGATAAAGATTATGTCCGCGTAGTTGTTTCTATGTTCGGACGCGAAACGCCGGTTGAACTTGAGCTTGCTCAGGCTGAACCGATAGAAGATTAATCAAATAATAATCAGCCGATTGGCTTTTTATTGGGAGTGTAACGCTCCCTGTGGGAGGGACCCTACACAGTGGCGTCCCGCAATTTACCACGAATTTTGGAGGTGCAAACACAATGGCTCAGAAGGTTGTAGGCTTAATTAAGCTGCAGATTCCCGCCGGAAAGGCTACTCCGGCACCACCTGTTGGTCCGGCTCTCGGTCAGCACGGTGTAAACATTGTTGCGTTCACAAAGGATTTTAATGAGCGTACAAAGAATGATATCGGTCTTATCATTCCGGTAGTTATTACTGTATATGCAGACCGTTCATTCACTTTCATTACAAAGACTCCGCCTGCTGCGGTTCTTCTTAAGAAGGCTTGCGGTATCGACAGCGGTTCAGGCGTACCTAATAAGACAAAGGTAGCTCAGATCACTCGTGAGCAGATCACAAAGATTGCAGAGCAGAAGATGCCTGACCTCAACGCAGGTTCACTTGATGCTGCTATCAGCATGATTTCCGGTACAGCAAGAAGCATGGGTATTACAGTAGTTGACTAATTATTTCCGGGTGGGAGGATAATTCCGATTGACCACCTAACAATGGAGGAAGACTGATGAAACACGGTAAGAAATATGTTGACGCTGCTAAGCTCGTTGACAGAACTAAATTATATGATACAAACGAGGCACTTGACACAGTTATCAAGACTGCAGTTGCTAAGTTTGACGAAACAGTTGAGCTTCATGTAAAGCTCGGCGTTGACAGCCGTCATGCTGACCAGCAGGTTAGAGGTGCGGTTGTTCTTCCTAACGGTACAGGTAAAAAGGTTAGAGTTCTTGCAATTTGTAAGGGCGCTAACGAAGAGCTTGCCAAGGAAGCAGGTGCTGACTTTGTCGGTGCTGAGGATATGACTCAGAAGATTCAGCAGGAGAACTGGATGGACTTTGATGTTCTTATTACAACTCCCGATTGCATGGGTCTTGTAGGTCGTCTTGGTAGAATCCTCGGTCCCCGCGGTCTTATGCCAAACCCAAAGGCAGGTACTGTAACTCCTGACATTGCCAAGGCTGTTAAAGAAGCTAAGGCAGGTAAGATTGAATACCGTCTTGACAAGACAAACATCATTCACTGCCCTATCGGTAAGGCTTCTTTCGGTGCTGAAAAGCTCAACGAAAACTTCACAACTCTCCTCGAAGCTATCGCAAAGGCTAAGCCGGCTTCAACAAAGGGTACTTACATCAAGTCATGTGTTGTTTCTTCAACAATGGGCGTTGGTGTTCCGGTTCTCACAAACAAATTCAACGGTTAATTATAACTTATAATAAGCTGTAACGGCAAGGGTTTATCCCTTGCCTTTTTCAGTATAGAAAGGATTATCATGTATATTTGTCCTGTATGCAAAAAAGCTCTTGAACTCAAAAATAACTCTTTCGTATGCGAAAATAACCATTGTTTCGATATCGCAAGACAAGGATATGTGAACTTGCTCACAACCGTGGGGCATAACCCAAAAAATGCAGGCGACAATAAAAATATGGTCACTGCAAGAACAAAATTTCTCGAAAAGGACTATTATAAGCCTCTCGCCCTTAAACTTTCGGAAATTATCGGCGGAAGTCACACAGTTATTGACAGCGGTTGCGGTGAAGGTTACTATACTACTCTTTGTGCGAAGAATAACCCGGACACTCAATTTTTCGGAATAGACATCGCCAAATCCGCAATATCTCATGCAGGTTCTGTTTCAAGGAGTATTCCCAATGTGAAATTTGCAGTCGCATCATCTTTTGAACTGCCGTTTCCGTCAGAATTCGCCGATACAGTGGTTTCGGTTTTCGCACCCGTCACAAACAACGAATATTCAAGAGTTCTCAAAAGCAACGGTTCGCTTATTGTGGTTTCGCCAAATCCGAAACACCTTTTTGAACTTAAATCCGTGCTTTATGAAAAGCCTTATCTTAACAAATCAAACAATTATGACTTAACTGATTTTTCACTTTCAGAATCCTGCAATGTAACTTTCACAGCCGATATTCAGAACAATGAAGATATTTTCAATTTGTTTCTTATGACACCTTATTGTTACAAAACTTCCGCTTCTGCCACGGAGAAACTCCGCAATATCCCCTCTCTTTCAATCACCTGCGACTTTTCAGTTCAGATTTTCAAGAAAAATTTCTGAAATCCCTTGACAAACTCTTTTTTTTGTGGTAGAATAAAAAAGCTGTAAATCGTATTTCTAAAGACAGTCGGCATCAGTAAGTCCGACCGAGGAACTACAATATTATTTGTCAAGTCTTTGTTATGTCTTTTCCTGCGTTTGCGGAAAGGGCTTTTTTAATACGATTTTCACCCTATTTTTTATAAAATTATCGGAGGTGAAATATTATGCCAAGTGCATCAATTCTCGAAACAAAAAAGGCTAAGGTTGAACAGCTTACCGAACTCCTCAAGGGTTCAGTTTCAGGCGTTCTCGTTGACTATAAGGGTATCACTGTTGAAGATGACACCAAGCTCAGAAAGGAACTCCGTGAAGCAGGCGTTAAATATTCCGTAGAAAAGAATACTATGCTCCGTTTCGCTCTCAAGAATGCAGGTATCGAAGGTCTTGAAGACGTTCTCGAAGGTACTACAGCTATTGCAGTTTCTGACAGCGACCAGACAGCTCCTGCAAGAATTCTCGGTGCTTACGCTGAAAAATCAGAAACTTTCAATCTTAAAGCCGGTTTCGTTGAAGGCGTTGTTTATGACGAAGAAGGCGTTAAGGCTCTTTCAAAGATTCCTTCAAAGGACGTTCTTCTTGCACAGCTCGTTGGTTCTCTCCAGGGACCTCTCCAGAAGCTTGCTGCAACTCTTCAGGCTCTCGCAGACAAGAAGGAAAGCGAAGATGTCGCTTAATTTCTGAAATTTCGTTCGTTGCCTGAAAAGGCATATTCTAACAATATTATAATTTGAAAAGGAGATTTTAATCATGGCTTCAGAAAAGATTACAAACTTTATTGAAGAACTCAAGACACTCTCAGTTCTTGAACTCAAGGAACTTATTGATACAATTCAGGAAGAATTCGGCGTAACAGCTGTTATGTCTGCAGGCCCTGCAGTAGCTGCTGCTGATACAGCTGCTGAAAAGACAGAATTTGACGTTGTTCTCACAGGCTTTGAAAACAAGATGGGCGTTATCAAGGTTGTTAAGGAAATCCTCGGTCTCGGACTCAAGGAATCTAAGGAATTCGTTGAAGGTGCTCCTAAGACTGTTAAGGAAGGCGTTTCTAAGGAAGAAGCTGAAGAAATCAAGGCTAAGCTCGAAGCTGCTTCAGCTACAGTTGAAATCAAGTAATTTCAATCTTTCCGGACATACTAATAAAGATTTTACAAGGGATAGATTCGTCTATCCCTTTTTTATTTGTCAGCAAATCCACGAAAGTATAAACAACATCACCACCCCGGGAAATCCTAAAATCATTGAAACTGATGAATTGAAAAAATTAACGGGCGGTGTGAAACCAGCTATACCTCCGAACTTGTTGGCAAGCAACAGAAATCCTATGCCTGCAAGCATTGAAAAAAGTGCCGACAAAACAGGATATTTCCTTTTTGAATGGAAAATCACCATAACAAGTCCCGATAAAATCCATACCGCATAAAATATTATATTCTGCATTTTTTTCTCTCCTAAATCAACAAGTATCCTAATGCCACAAGTAATTTCATATCCGCCCCGTCTTTCGCAAGTATTATAATCAGTGCAACAATTATCAGGGCTTCACTGTCAATCTTGCCTTTAAGGCTCGGGAAAATCTTTTCCGCTATCCTCTCAATCACTCCGTTATTAATCATATTGTTCACCGGTTCTTCTTTTACTGCATTTCTGGTATCTTCCGTATTTTCTTCAGCCGCTTTTTTCTGTCTGTAAGTATGACTTTTAAAGCGGTTTACTTTATATCTGCCTGTTTCCTGCTCAGGCTGTTCAGGTTCGGGGATTTCGGGTTCTGACTGCTTAATCTCAATCACCTGTTCAGGCTGTTCAACCTCCTCTTGTTCAGGTTCTGGCTGTTCAATCTGCGGTTGTTCAGGTTCTGCCAACGGTCTTTGTACAGACTGTGGCGTATTCTGTATGTATGTCTGAGAACGTCTGTGCATCTCATTGACACGCCTTATAGCTTCCTGTCGCATAGCGTCAATTTCTGACCTGCTGTAATCCGCCATTTTTTGCTCGCTCCTTTATAGTAATTTATCTATATTTATAATTCCGCTGTCCTTTGCAACATTGTACAACGCCCATATTTTCATAAGTTTCACCGCTTTATCCACCTTGACTTGTCTTTTCTCATTGAGAAGCGGTTTAAGTGCTATGAGTAAATCCGTAGTCTTGTCATTTTGTGAAGCAGTCTGCATAAGTCCCTGCAATTTCATAATCGTTCCGAAGTCTATCCCCAGACCATCGCTTTTATTCTGGGGAGTTGTGGCAACTGGCATATTATTATTGCTGTTATTGTTGTTCCCCAAAGCAGATAACAGTGAAGTCAAATCGGGCTGTTCCGAATTTGTTGTGTTTGCCTTGCTCTGCTGACTGTTGTTTGTATTCGCTCCCAATGCTGAAAAGAGTGAACTTAAATCAGGTACAGAATTATCATTTGTCGCAGAATTGTTACCAGAAGGTGCTGAAAGCATATCCGCAAGTTCCTTAATCTGCTTCATGCTCTCCTCATCAGACAAAATATTCTGGACTTTTTCCATCAAATCATCTATTTCAAATCACCTCTTTCAGCTTACAATTAAGGGGGACATTGCCCCCTTTTGCCGTTATAACTTACTTACCCATAATTTTCTTATACAGTGCCTGAGCTTGCGGAGCTGACATAAGTTGTTCGGCAAGTTTCGGATTATTCATAATCTGCCTGAATTTCACCGCATCATTCGGGTTCATGCCGTTTATCGCCTTGTCAAATTCCCCCGCTTCAAGCTGTTTGCGTAATGTTTCGGGAGGTATGTTCAGTTTTGAACCCACTATGTTAAGCAATGCATCAAGATTTTTAGGATTTATCTGATTGTTCATAAAAAAACTCCTTTCGATGAGCCTACTCAAAATTTAATGTTGTATTCCATTTAAGTTTATGTTATAATTTTAGAGATTAGAATATTGTTTTTCTTATTTCTGAATTTATGAAACGGAGGAAATTTTTTATTATGAGAATAGTTGTATTTTCAGACTCACACGGCAATTATTACGCCCTTGAAGACGCTGTAGAAGCAAATTTATCCGTTGATATGTTTATTCACCTCGGCGACGGTCAGAGAGAATTACAGCGACTTGAAGAAAAGTATCCCGACAAGAAATTTATCCATGTCAGAGGAAACTGTGATTTCGCAAGCCAGAGCAGTCTTACCGAAATAATCGTTATTGACGAAAAAAACAAAATTCTTGCCGTCCACGGTCATAACCACGGTGTAAGAAGCGGTTCTGTTTCTCTCCTGAAGTCCCTCGCAATGATGAACAATGCAAATATTGTGCTTTTCGGTCATACTCATTGCCGTTATCAGCACTATGAAGACGGCATATATTTTCTGAATCCCGGCAGTATCTCCGAACCCCGTGACGGAAAGCCGGCTTCCTACGGATATATCGACATTATGCCGAACGGTATTATGACAAATATTGTTGACTTAAAAAAATAATCTCCTGTTTCATCTGTATTATATGATGTTAATAGCTGAGATGTTACCAAATCACAAAAGATGGAGATGAAGCTATGTCAAAAAAACTCAGTTCGCCACTGATGCAAAAAAACGGCGAAAAATATCTTTTTACCTTTGTAATCAGCTTTATAATATTCGCTGTAATGGTAATACCCTTGCTGATTTACACAAAGGGTTATCTGATTTACTACGGCGACTATAATTCCCAGCAAATTCCTTTCTATATGCACGCTCATGATGTCATAAGGTCAGGAGAATTTATGTGGGACTGGGGAACAGACCTCGGTACAAACTTCCTCGGTTCTTATTCGTTCTACCTCTTCGGAAGTCCGTTCTTCTGGCTGACTATCCCTTTCCCGAGAGAAATTGTGCCGTTCCTTATGGCTCCTCTGCTCTGCCTGAAATACGCCCTTGCCTCCACAACCGCATACGCATACATAAGAAAATTCGTGCGAAATAAAAATCTTGCGGTTGTCGGCGGTCTGCTGTATGCATTTTCGGGCTTTCAGGCATACAATATTTTCTTCAACCACTTCCACGATGTAACCGCATTTTTCCCGCTCCTGTTACTCGCCCTTGAAGAACGTATAAACAATAACAGACGTGGAGTATTTGCTCTTACGGTGGCTCTCATGTCGATTATCAATTACTTTTTCTTCACGGGACAAGTTGTATTTGTTATTCTCTATTTCATCTGCCGTTGTTTCTCCGATGACTTTGAAATTACCGTCAAGAAATTTTTCGGGCTTGCCGTGGAAGCTGTAATAGGCGTAGGAATTGCCTGCTTTATCCTGCTCCCGTCCGCACTGACTGTAATGGGCAATTACAGAGTAAACGAAAGACTTTACGGACTTGACCTTGTCGCATACAACGACAAAACAAGAATCTGGAGAATAATTCAAAGCTTCTTTATGATTCCCGATGTCCCTGCAAGAACTAATCTTTTCAGTTCCGAAAATGCAAAATGGGCATCAATCGGAGGTTATCTCCCGTTATTTTCAATGGCTGGCGTACTCTCTTTCGCAAGAGGTCGTAAAAAACACTGGGCAACAAAACTCGTTGCAATCTGTGCAGTATGTGCATTCGTGCCTGTTCTCAACAGCAGTTTCTATATGTTCAATGCTTCATATTATGCAAGATGGTTCTATATGCCTGTACTTATCATGGCTATGATGACCGCACAGACACTTGATAACAGAGAACTTGACTTTGACTTCGGAATTAAAATTTGCAGTGCTTTCATGTTGCTTATGGGATTCTTTGCGATACTTCCGAGAAAAGTTGAACAGACCTTCAGTGACGGAAGTAAGGAAGATGTTATCGAATGGTTCAACCTCCCTAATGATGTTCCTTACTTCTGGGGCGTACTCCTCATAGGCATGACAGGAATAATATTACTTGCATATCTCAATCTCTGTCGCAAGAAAGGCAAGCCATTTATCGGGAAATCACTTGTTCTTACAATAGCATCATGCTTCATATGCACAAGTTGTGTTTTCTATTATGTCGTTGCAATAGACGGCGGACAGAAATTCTATATCGAACACGGTATAAAGGGTTCTGAAAATATTTCGCTTCCTGTTTCGGATACTTTCTACAGAATCGACACGTCAAAGAATTACGACAACTTCCCTATGATGTGGAATTATTCAACTATGAGAACTTTCCACAGTGTTGTACCTGCTTCAATTATGGAATTTTACCCTGAAGTCGGCGTACAGCGTGACGTTGCTTCAAGAGCCGATACAGACCATTATACACTTCGCAGTCTGTTCTCCGTAAAATACTACTTCGATAAGTCTAATGAAAATGTTACAAGCCATAACAGCATAATGACAGGTTTCAAATACCTTTACACTCAGAACGGCTTCGACATATACGAAAATCAACTTTATATTCCGCTCGGCTTCGGATATAATCAGTATGTTTCCGAATCAGACCTTGAAGAACGTTCGGACAGCGACAAGGAAAAACTTCTTATTTCTGCTATTGTTCTTTCAGATGAACAGATAGAAAAATATTCTTCAATTCTCACACCTTTTGACCTTTCTGAATCTTCCGGCACAAGCGAAATGCAGTATTCACTTGCCTGCACTGAAAGACGCAAAAACGCTTCTTCAAAATTTGAATATTCAGGAAGCGGATTTGCTTCCGAAATCACTCTTACTTCCGACCAGCTCGTATTTTTCAGTGTACCTTATGAAGACGGCTGGACGGCAACCGTTAACGGTCAGCCTGCCGAAATTGAAAAAGTAAGTTACGGTTTCATGGCTGTAAAGGCTGATGCAGGTGACAATGTAATTAAATTTTCTTATGAAACTCCGGGACTTAAAACAGGCTTTATAATTTCTCTCGGCTCTCTCCTGCTCCTCGGAATTTATATGCTTATCACTCAGATTATGAGAAAGAAAATTGCCGTTTCATATGATTACTATGACGATATGAAACACAATGAAACTTTCCCTAAATCAAAATCATATGATTATGACGGCGAAAATACAAGCATGGCTCAGGATTATTACGAAAACAGAGTTGCCAGCGAAGTAAGAAATATGGACAATGGTCTTAACTTCGACCCGCCAACAAGACAGGAAACTATTGTGAATGAAGAATCGGGTATTGACATCGGTATAAATACAGACAAATTTTTAAAGAACTCTGACGATACTGACAAAACAATCTAATAATTAATAAATGCCTGCCATCAGGCAGGCATATTTTTAAAAAGCTTCAAAGTTGGTGAATTTTTATTATGACTTCATTAAGTAAACACTATCTTCGAGTACCTTATCAGGAAAAAGATTATGTAAAATCACTTGGTGCAAAATGGGATAGTGAAGAAAAAGTTTGGTATTATACTGGCCAAGAAACAGAAAAATTTAAAAAATGGAGCATTGAAGAATCATTATTAAATTTCAATGACCTTTCATCTGAACAACAATCTATGATAAAACTTGCTAAAAGCGGATATAACATTCTCGTAGATGCTTGTATTGGAAGTGGGAAAACTACAGCCATTCAAGTAATGTGTAATGAACTTCTAAATAAAAAAATCTTGTATCTTACATATAACAAACTTTTAAAAATTGATGCTAAGAAAAAAATCCTTAGCAGACGTGTTACTGTAACGAATTATCATGGTTTCGCCTACAGTTGCTTACATGAAATAGATATCAATGCCGGTATTTCTGATTTGATTCAGGCATTTTTACACTTTAAAAATAAAATCAATATTCCCCATTATGATGTACTTGTTATAGATGAATATCAGGATATTGAAGAAGAAATTGCTGATATGCTTGAATGTATTAAAAAAGTTAATCCCTCGATACAAATCATTGTAGTCGGTGACATGGAACAAAAAATATATGATAAGACAAGGTTAGAAGTTCAGAAGTTTATAACAAGCTTTTTAGGTCAATATAAAAAGCTTTATTTTACAAAGTGTTTTCGTCTTTGTGACGGTCTTACACAAAAACTAAGTATCATATGGAACAAAAAAATTCATGGTGTGAATAGTAAATGCAAACTGAGTTATATGGATATTAATGAAGCAATATATTTTCTATCTGAACAAAACACTTCGGATATCCTTTGCCTTGGCTCAAGAAATGGGGATATGTCAAAAGTACTAAATAGATTGGAAGAAATATGTCCGGAAAAATTCAATAAGAAAACCTTATATGCAAGTATTCGTGACAATGATTCAAATGGTGTTCAAATAAAAGAAAATGCTGCTATATTTACTACGTTTGATAGTTGTAAGGGAATGGAACGTAAAGTTTGTGTGATATTTGATTTCACAGAAGACTACTGGAATTTAAGACTAAATCAGCCTAATGCAAATTATGAAATTATCAGAAATATTTTTTGTGTTGCTTTAAGTCGTGGCAAGGAACATATTATTATAGTTAAAAATCCTAAAGAAAAAATTCTTAACCACAAAGTTCTTGCTACTCCAACCAAATACAATATTCAAGCAGGATTATACAACATTTCTGATATGTTTGATTTTAAATATAAAGAAGATATTGAAGAATGTTTTTATCTGATTTCGAAAAAAACTATTCCTTCTAATAATCAGGTGATAGATATTCCGAATTCTGATTATATGATTGACCTTTCCCCTTGTATAGGCATATACCAGGAAGCAAGCTTTTTTAAGAAATATGATATTGATGAACAAATCAAATTTACAATGCAATTTAACAAAAATCGACCTCCGATAAACATTCAAGGCTATGAAACTCTTGAACAAAAAATTTTGTTTCTAACTGCATACGAAACCTATCAGGACAGATATGTAAAACAAGTAAAACAACCTTTTATTAATGAACAGCAACTTAAATTAATTCATAACCGTCTATACACGTTGTTCAATGGAAATGAAATGGTTCAAACAGAATGTCAGATGCGTTTTTTTGACGACAGAAAAAATCATTATGATATTTCAGGTAAAGCAGATGTTCTTTTAAATAATGTTGTCTATGAATTGAAATTTGTAAATGAACTAAAACATGAACACTTTTTACAATGTGCTTGCTATATCGTAGCACTTAATTTAGATGAAGGTGTATTATGGAATATACGTAATAATGAAAAATATGTCATTACTATTCCTGATAGACACAAATTCATCAATGCGGTTATAAAAACTATTACCAAAGGAATTATAAAGGATTGCGAATACCTAATTTTTTAATTTAAAGGAGAAATCTGTATGCATCTTTCAGAAAAAACTCTTAACTCGGAACAAGTCTATGACGGACGTATCTTTAAAATAAAAAAAGATATGGTCGAACTCGAAAACGGAAAAACCGCCGACCGTGAAGTTGTCTGCCATTCAGGCGGTGTCTGCGTAGTGCCTCTGACTGCCGACAACAATGTTCTGCTCGTAAAGCAATTCCGTTATCCGTTTCTTGAAGCTACCATTGAAGTACCTGCCGGAAAAATAAATTACGGTGAGGACCACGAAGAATGCGGAAGACGTGAACTTCTCGAAGAAACAGGCATGATGGCAGGCGAATTTACTTATCTCGGCTGTCTTTATCCTACTCCGGCATATGATACTGAAACTATTCATATGTACCTTGCGAGAAATCTTGAACAGCATAATCAGCACCTTGATGATGATGAATTTCTCGATGTACTTAAAGTGCCTTTCGATGAAGCCGTTAAGATGGTTATGGAAAACAAACTTCCGGACGCAAAAACACAAATTGCATTACTCAGAACAAAAGTTCTTCTCAATCTCTGATATATACAAAACAAAAAGGGCAGAACCTTGCGGTCTGCCCATATATTCAAATGTCGTGATTATTCTTCTGTTGTAACTTCGCCTGTAGCAGTTGCATCATCTGTACTTACCTGTTCGCTTTCAGCTTCCATAAGTGCAAGGTGACGTTCGTAAGCATCAAGAATCTGGCTTTCAAGCATCTGTCTTGCTTCTGGTGAAATCGGGTGAACTATGTCACGGAAAACTCCGTTTTCATCTTTTCTGCTTGGCATAGCTACGAAAAGTCTTGAATTACCCTGAACTACCTTGATGTCATGAACTGCAAGCTGGTTATCAAGAGTGATTGAAACAACGGCTTTAAGGTGGCTTTCTGTGATAATCTTACGAATTTTGATGTCTGTAATTTCCATGATTGTGACCTCCTGAATGTAATTTAAAAATATGTTTTTCTCATGCACTGATATTATTAATCCATTTCGGATAAAATATACAGTGTTATATATATTGGAATTATTCTTGGGGAATAATTCTTCATAACAAAAATTTATAAAAGATTGGACTGATTTTTCTTGGATAAGAACATTCTCATCGGCAAAAAACACATTCACTTTATCGGTATAGGCGGTTCTGGTATGTATCCGCTCGCACAAATCCTTCATTCTCAAGGATATTACCTTACCGGCTCGGACAATAACGAAACCGACACACTTCAGGCAGTGCGTGATATGGGAATACCTGTTTTCCTCGGTCAGAGAGCCGAAAATATCAAAGGTGCAGACCTGATTGTTCATACTGCCGCAATTATGGCTGACAATCCCGAACTTATCGCATCAAAGAACAGCGGTGTGCCTGTACTTGAAAGAAGCGAACTTCTTGGAATAGTTACAAGCTGGTACGATAATGCAATCTGTGTTTCGGGTACTCACGGCAAAACCACAACTACTTCAATGATTACTCAGATTCTCTATACTCAGGGCATCGACCTTTCAGCATTTATAGGCGGAAAACTTCCATGTATCCACGGAAGCGGTCTTGCCGGAAAAAGCGATATTCTCGTATGTGAAGCGTGTGAATTTGTGGATACATTCCTCAAACTCTATCCTGATATTGCTGTTGTACTTAATATCGACTCCGACCATCTTGACTACTTCAAAAACCTTGAAAACATAATCAAGTCATTCCACAAGTTCTGCGAAAAGACCACAAAAGCCATTATCGTAAACGGCGATGATGAAAATTCCCTCAAGGCTCTTAAAGGCGTTACCGGTCGTGAAATCGTAACTTTCGGCATGAACAGTTCAAACGATTACTACCCGGAAAATATCAGAAAGAACGATTTGCATCAGACTGTCTACACTGCAATGTACAAGGGCAATCCGCTTTGTGAGATAACTCTCAATGTTGCAGGTCAGCACAATATATTCAATTCCCTTGCTGCAATTGCCGCTTCCCGTTATGTAGGAGCTGATATTGATTCTATTCAGAAGGGGCTTGAAGATTTCCACGGTGCAGGCAGAAGATTTGAAAAACTCGGCACTGTAAACGGAATAACCGTTGCCGATGACTACGCTCATCACCCTACAGAACTTTCCGTTACTCTCAAAACCGCTATGGAAGCAGGTTATAAAAGAGTATGGGCAGTATTCCAGCCGTTCACATTCTCACGCACCGCAATCCTGCTTGACGACTTCGCAAAAGCCCTTTCAATTCCTGATTTCGTGGTTCTCACCGATATTATGGGGTCGAGAGAAAAGAACACTTACAACATTTTTTCACGCAATCTTGCAGAAAAAATTGACGGCTGTATCTACTTCCCTCAGGATGAAACCGCTGAATACACAGACGAAAGAAAGAAACAAAACTTTGAAGATGTCTGCAATTACGTTTGCGAACACGCTCAGCCCGGCGACCTTGTGATAACACTCGGTTGCGGAGATGTTTATAAAGTGGCAAAAATGATTCTCAAAAAACTGGAAGCTTAAACGCTCAACCTAAGTTTTTATCAGGACGGGTTTTTATAATGCCCGTCCTGTTTTTATGCCTTTTATCTGCAAATATTATAGCACAATCCTTTTACGTTGTAAATAGATATAATTCATACCATCATTTAGCGAACTGTGAAAATCCTTATTGTTTTTGTTGAACTCAATACTAAAAAAACACGTCAGAAAATAAGAAGATTTAATAATTTGACGAAACTTGACTTTTCTTTTAACTTTATTATTTTTTCGTTCTGCAATATTTTTCTGTACAAATCATCTGGAATGTATTATAATTATGTAATACAGATAAAAATAAAACACTTGAAAGGAATAAGATATATGAACAGGATTAAAGTCGTGATTTGCGGTAAAGAATATACCCTCCAGACAGAAGAAGAAAGCATTTATGTATACAGCCTTGCCAAGAAACTCGAAAAAAAGATAACCGATATTCCAAATGCTTCCGCTTACAATGCTTCTGTGATGGTCGGTTTTTCCCTGCTTGACGAACTCCAGAAAGCCAAGGAAGAAATTTCAGGACTCCGCAGTCAGATTAACGACTACATTGACGAAGCTTCAAAAGCCCGTATGGAACGTGATGATGCTTTGCGTGAAAATGCCATACTCAAAGGAAAAGTTTCTAAGCTTGAAAGCGACATCAAGCTTAAACAGTTAAAGGACAGCATATGAAGAATAATAATATTGAAATACTCGCACCCGCCGGAAGTCCCGAAACAGTTCTTGCAGGTCTGAGGTGCGGTGCGAATGCCGTTTATATCGGCGGAAAAAGTTTTTCGGCACGTCAGAATGCCTTAAACTTTTCTTCTGAAGATTTAAAAGAGGCTGTAAGGCTTTGCCACCTCTACAATGCGAAACTGCACGTTGCCGTAAATACTATGGTGTTTGACGGTCAGCTTGAAGAACTGGTTGCATTTGTGAAAGAACTTGCGGAAATCGGCGTTGATGCGGTAATTGTTCAGGATTTGGGCGTGCTGAATGTAATAAAAACTGTTGCCCCTGAACTGCCTGTTCACGCTTCAACACAACTTACAATACATTCCGTTCAGGGTGCGAAAATCGCAAAAGAACTGGGCTTTTCAAGGGTCGTGCTTTCAAGGGAACTTTCCGCCGATGAAATTTCTGAAATCTGCAAACTCGGAATAGAAACGGAAGTTTTTGTACATGGTGCATTGTGTATGTCCGTTTCCGGTCAATGCTATATGTCGGCTCTCATCGGTTCAAGAAGTGCCAACAGAGGACTTTGTGCCCAGGCGTGCAGGCTTTCATTCAGTGCCGACAAAGACAACAGAAATTATTCCGCACTTTCACTCAAGGATTTATGCCTTGTGAACCATACAGAGGAATTGAAGAATATGGGGGTAAACTCCTTTAAAATAGAAGGCAGAATGAAACGCCCCGAATATGTTGCCATGGCTGTAACCTCTTTCAGAAAAGCTCTTAACGGAGAGAAACCGGACATTGAGAAATTAAGGGCTGTTTTTTCAAGAAGCGGTTTTACTGACGGTTACTTCACCGGCAAGAGAAAAGATATGTTCGGTACTCGTCAAAAAGAAGATGTTGTTTCCGCCAGAACCGTTCTCAATGAAATTACGGCACTTTATGCGAAGCCTTTCAAAATCTCTGCTATAAACTTTAATGTAGAAGTTTTTGAAAATTTACCCGTAAAAGTTTCCGTGTCTGATGATTTCGGGAATATGGCAACTGTTTACGGAGATATTCCGCAGATTGCGAAAAACAGACCTTTGAACCTTGAACAGCTCGAAAAACAGTTCTCGAAACTCGGCGATACCGTTTATACATTTGGCAAACTCGGAGCAGAAATTCACGAAAATATTATGTTACCTGCATCGGCTCTCAATGCTCTGAGAAGAAAAGCCGTTGAAGCACTCGACAATCTCAGAATTTCAAGAAACACTCCTCACTATTCCGTCCATAAAATTAACCTTAATTTTCTTAAGCTCTTGATACTTAAATACCCCGAAATAAGAGTGCAATTACACTCTTTTTCGCAACTGAATAAATATATTATTGAACATTCCGACAAGATTATTTTACCTCTTATGGAGATTGAAAAAAACAACATACCCGACAACTTAAAAGAAAAAATTATTATTGAGCCGCCACGTTTTATTGTAAATGAACTTGATATCATCTCAAGGCTCGGTAAACTTTTCAATGACGGTTTCAAAAAGCTTCTCTGTAATAATATTGCTTATTGTTCACTCAATAAATTTGAACGTTATGGAGATTTCGGGCTTAATGTGGGAAATTCGCTTGCCCTGAAACAGCTTGCGGAAATGGGACTTACAGACTGCACGGTTTCATTTGAACTGAAACTTTCGCAAATTTATTCTCTGGCTGATTATCTCAGATACGGAATGATTGTATACGGTCGCCTGCCGTCAATGCTTGTGAGAAACTGCCCTGTAAAAAATCAAATTGGTTGCAGAAATTGCACTAAGACTCTTTATGACCGCACTAACAGAAAATTCCATATGCGTTGCAATGGCAACTATGCAGAAATTCTCAATCCTGATATTCTAAAGGTCAACCGCAATGATATCTGTGATACAGATTTCATTACATTGATTTTTGATGACGAAAAGCCTGCACAAATTGAAAAAGTTCTTGATTACTATCTTGGGAAAGGCGACTTTCCGGAAACCGATTTGAAATTCACAAACGGACTTTACAAAAGAGGTGTTATTTAAAAATTGGATAAACTCAAAATAAAAAAATTATATGAAAATTCAGTTATCCCCACCCGTGCTACTTACGGAAGTGCAGGATTTGACCTCTATGCATACTGTCCCGAATCTGTTACGGTAAATCCCAACTGTACCGAAAAAATAAGTGTGGGGATTGCCATAGCCATTGAAGAAAGTAATCTTGCAGGGTTTATATACGCACGTTCGGGGATTTCTACCAAATACGGGGTTGCTCCTGCAAATTGTGTAGGGATAATAGACAGTGATTACAGAGGTGAAGTTTTCGTACCTCTGCATAATTACAGTTCTGAACCTTTTACCGTTACTGACAAAATGAGAATTGCTCAACTCATTATATCCCCCGTTCTGACCCCCGAAATCGTCATTTGTGAAGAACTCTCCGACACTGAACGCAATACAGGCGGTTTCGGGTCTTCGGGACTTTAAAAAATATTTTTATAAAGGAATTTAAATACATATGAATAAAAAAGCTGTTATATTCTGGTTCTTTATTCTTGCCGGTATAGTGTGTGGCTCTTTCTTCGCCTCCATCTGCAAGGATATTTCTTTTTTAAGCTGGCTCGCTTACTCAACTTCTATCGGTTCTTCTCAACCTATAGTCCTTGACCTCGTGGTACTAAAACTCACTCTCGGACTTGAAATTTCCGTAAGCATATCCCACATAATTTTCCTGATTGTCGCTATGCTCCTTTGCCCTAAGGTCATGAAAACCATTGAGAAATGATATTGTTAAAAGGTTTCTTTTGTGGTATAATAAAAGCGATTGTTTTTAAAGTATCTGAAACACTGAATATAAGGAGAATGGAAAATGTTCACAAAATCTGTCGGCATAGATTTAGGTACTGCAAATACCCTTGTTTACATGAAAGGTAAAGGAATTGTAATCCGTGAACCGTCAGTAATCGCCGTTAATACTAAAACCGG
>URWK01000009.1 GCA_900551505.1 uncultured Ruminococcus sp.
AGTTTTCTAGTTGGTGGCCCGCCCCCGGCGGGGGGGGGGGGCCCCCCCCCCCCCCCCCCCATATTTTAAATTGAGCAGAAAGCTTATGGAAGTATGATGATATTTAAGTATCATACGGTAAAAAGTATTGTCTATAATGCATAAAATGAAAGGCTTTTTATTGACTGAATTACGGATTTTATATAATCCCGTATTGACTTTTCTTTAATTCTATGTTATGATTTTTTCATCAGGAATTATAGTCAGACAATAAAAAATCAAGAACAACACTTTCCGTATCTGTCTGAAACTGAATAACGGGAAGTGTTTTATTTGGCGACTATAATTGGAAAATATGACAGAAAGGATTTTGTAAAGATGAAACTATGGAAAAGGTTACTGTCAGTCACACTCTCTGTTTCGATGCTGATAGTATCAGGCGGTTGTTCTCATATGAAGCTTATTAATATGGGAATCGAAAACCAGAAAAACAAAAGTGACCGCTATGTTGCGGTAATCTGTAAGTCGCAGGATGAATACTGGGACGCAGTAGAAAAGGGAGCTAATGAAGCAGGTGAGGAACTCGGAATAAAAATAACTTATAACGCACCTGAAAACGAAACACAGATTGATGAACAGATAAGGCTCGTTCAGGAAGCTATAAACAATAATGCAAACGGAATAGTAATTGCTCCGCTCGACTCCGATAAACTCAATGATGTTCTCGCACAGGCAACAGACAAGAACATACAGGTAATTACAATTGACTCTGATGTTTCTTATGATGGAAGAAAAACTTTTGTTGGTACTGACAATATTACCGCCGGTGCTATTGCCGCAAGACAGGCTGTAAACCTTATAGGAGATGATGGAAAAGTTGCCGTTATGGCTCATGTGGAAGGGGCTCAAACCACTATTGAACGTAAAGATGGCTTTATTGATGAAATGAAAGAAAGTTATCCCGATATAGAAATACTCGATAACGGATATTGTGACGGTCAGCCTGATATTGCTAAGCAGAAGACTAAGGAAATGCTCGAAAATAATTCCGATGTGGAATTAATCTATGCCACAAACGAAGGTACGGCAGTAGGTGTTTGTGAAGCGGTTGAGGAAATGGGTATGTCCGGCAAGGTTAAAATAATAGCTTTTGACTCATCTACAACAGAAATTTCTTATCTCCAGAAAGGAACAATTGACGGACTTATTGTACAGAATCCTTTCAATATGGGATACCTCGGCGTGAGAAATGTAAACAAGGTTATCGACGGCAAAACAATAGAAGAAAGGATTGACACAGGAGTAACATATGTAACTATGGACAATCTCAATGATGAAGATACTCAGCTCCTGCTTAACCCGATGGGTAATTAAAAACCTGACGGATAATAAAATCAATGAAAGGGGTTAATTGATAAAATGGCAAAAAATAAAGCAAAAAGTTCGTCACTGAAGATTTTTAATGTACTCATAATCTTTACAGGTCTTCTCACATTTATAGGTGTGTCCGGCGTTTACCGAATAGGTAAGTATACAATCGAAAAGAACATTGCATCAATGCAGGAAATTGATTCAATGAGTACAAATATGGGGAATATAGACCAGTATATGTTGTACATAGTTTCAGGGCTGAATGTAAGTAAAAACAATACTTACCTTGAAAATATAAATTTACTCATTGAAAAGAATGAAAAAACAGCAGAAGCTTACAAAGTCATTTCAAATGACACAAGCTTCACAGATATGGAAAGGCGAAGATATAATCAATGCCGACTCGGAATAATTACATATGACAAAAAGGTAAATGAAATTGTCGGAAAGATAGAAAACGGAAATTTTAACGATGCAAAGGCGATATATGAACAGGAATTTACACCTGCGAAGGCTTGTCTTATAGAACTTCTCGATGCAGTTTCTGAACTCAATCAAAGAACTTCCGAACAGCGTCTTGCATACAACTATTGGTTCTATGTTATTGTTACGGTAATTCTTGCACTTGCAACGATACTTTCCGTTATAGTTGTAACAAATAACACAAAACGTAATCAGCAGTTTACAGAAGAAATCGCAGAAAAGACCAATGAACTTCATGAGGCAAATGCTTCAATGAAGAGTAAGGATGAAAAGCTTACATACCTTGCATATTACGATATACTTACAGGTCTTCCGAACAGATATCTGTTCACTGATGAAGTGAAAAAGCGTATAAAGACTGCACCTACAGAAGAATTTACAGTAGTTGTACTTGACGTTGACAATTTCAGACAAATTAATGATACATACGGTTATAATATGGGTGATGCACTTCTTGTAGAGTATGCAAAGAGAATGTCTGCATTCTGCGGAAAGGAATATACACTTGCCCGTATAAGCGGTAACGAATTCGGCGTGCTTATTCCTGAGCCGAAGTCAAGACAGGAAATTATCAACTGTACAGAAGTTTTGAGAAACATGGTAAGTACACCTGTTAATACCGGTGGCGTAGCACTTGCAACAACTGCTTCATGCGGTATCGTAACATATCCGAGAGATGCGGCAGAAAGTGAAGAAATTCTTAAACTTGCGGATATAGCGGTTCACAAGGCTAAAGAAGATGGAAAGAACAGAGTTTATTTCATGAACTAATCCCTAAAAAATAATTTTCCCCTGTTGTATAAGCAGGGGAATTTTTTGTGTAAAAATGAAGCGGATAATCTTTTGAATTACCCGCCGGAGTATGATATATTTAGGTTAGCATATGCTAATCACAGGGCTGAAAAATAAACCGCTTTTGCATAGCCGTTCTGTTAAATCTTATTTATGTTGTTCAAGTAAATTTTTAAGGGAATTAAGGCTTGCACTGTGTGCGACCACGAGCGGAATTTGTTCTTTCATGGCTTTTTTCTTCACGGTCAGTGTCATCTTGTGGGAAACCGTATCCGTAAAAAGCACGAACATATCGGGAGTACCGATTTTCCCGTCAAAGTCTGCCCCCATCTGAGTAAAGACCTTTGCCTTATGTCTGTAAGCCTTACAGACTTCCTTATATCTGGTAGCCATACGGTCATTTCCTCCGATAATAACTATACTCATTTCTTCACCTCTTTAAAATTTGGATTGTGATTAGATAATATCATTGTTAGCCATGGGTTGTCAAGTATTTTTTTCAGGAATAACTCCCTTATAATCGGTCTGTTTTCTCACAAATTCAAAAAAGACAGATTTATTAATTTAAAATGATTATAAGGTTGACAAAAATACGATATATGATATATAATTATAGTGTTGTAATTACAGATTAAACAGGAGGAGCCTAAAAAATCAATGAATTTCACTATTGAAAATGGCGTGCTTGAAAAGCATACCGAAGAAAAGGGAGTTTCAAAAGTTACTGTTCCCGCTACCGTGAGGGAAATAGGTGACAGTGCCTTTGAAGACTGCCGTAATATTACAGACGTAGTTCTTCCCAATACTGTTTCCGTAATCGGAGAAAAGGCATTTGAAGACTGTACATCTCTCCAGAAAATTACCACAAACGGAGGAGCAGGAGGCTTCAAATCCCTTATTGCAAAACTTCAGAATATGTTCGGGAAGGGAAAGAAACGTATCAATCTTTCACAGAATGTTTCATCAATAGGCAGATGGGCATTCAATGGCTGTATAAATTTTAACAGTATAGACATTGATGCAAAGAATTCTACCTATAAGAGCATTGACGGCATAGTTTACAGCAAGGACGGAACAAAACTTATTCTCTGTCCGGGTGGCAGGGAAACCGCAGAAATTCCGCAAGGTGTAGTTTCCATAGAAAAATATGCATTTTACAGTTGTTCACAGCTCAAGAGCGTTACTATACCCGATTCAGTCAGAATGATAGATGACTTTGCATTCTATGCGTGTATCAACCTTACATCAATCAACATTCCGGAAGGCGTTCAGTATATTGGCAAGAGAGCTTTCAACTGCTGTTCAAGACTTAAAAATATAAGTATCCCGAAGACAGTTGAAGTTTTCGGTAAGGAAGCTTTCCACGATACACAGTGGTTTGAAGAATATTCGGGGAAATATGTGATTGAAGGTAACGATGTCCTGATTCAATACAGAGGTAAAGACGATGTGAATATCACATTGCCCAATAATATAAAGTCAATCGGTAAGAGAGCTTTTGAATATTGCAGAAACCTTAAAAGTGTTGTATTGAATGAGGGTGTAGTTTCAATTCAGAGTGGTGCATTTATGGGTTGTTACAACCTTGAACACGTTGAACTTCCGGAGAGTGTCGAGAGAATCAGCAGAAGGGCATTCAGAGACTGCAAATGTCTGAAATCAATAAAAATTCCTAAGAGAGTTGAACAGATAGCCGCATGGACTTTCTATAACTGCAACGAGCTTACGGAAATCGAAATTCCTGCGAATGTTACGGAAATCGGAGGAAACGCATTTGCGTACTGTAACGGACTTGAAACAATAACAATCAAAGGCAGAGTAAAGACTATAGGATTCTTTGCATTCGGTGCTTGCAGAAGCCTTGAAAGTATAAATCTTCCTGAAACACTGACCGCAATCGAAGAAATGTCATTTGCATATTGCAGTAACCTTGAAGAAATCGAAATTCCTTACGGTGTAAAGAGTATCGGTGCTATGGCATTTGCACATTGTGACAATCTGAGGGAAGTAAGAATACCTAAGAGTGTTGAAACAATTGCTCCTGACGCATTCAAGGCTTGCGAAAGCCTTTCGGAAGAATCACTGGCAAAGATTAAAGAAAAAATACCTGTTGCAAAAGCAAAGATATTCTAAAAATACAGATATTCCGAAAAATAAATAAACTAACAGGAGTGAAAAATTATGGATTGCCAGTATTGTCATAAGCCGTTGCCGGGCAATACTTCATACTGCCCTTTCTGCGGTACAAGCCTGAAAACAGGCGGTTCGGAAGAAAGAGAAGCAGTTAAAAAAGCTATGAAAAGTATGTATCAGCAATACGGAAATGAACTCTTTCAGAGCAAACAGAGATTTATAGCAATATTAAGTGACTTTATCCCTGAATACGACAAGGAAAGAAGACTTATGACCCTTGTTGCAAATAATGACATCATCGCAAACATGATGAAGGAAAACAACAAGGAAGTCGCAGCCGCAAAGGCAAGGGAATATATGTCCATTGAAATGTTTCTGTCAGATACGGCGGTTGAATTTGTAATTGAATGTATCGCCTATATGTTCGACTGGGATTGCGGAAAGCCTCCGGTTAAAACTGTTGTAGAACCGATTCCGGAAGAGCAGGATTCAAAGAAATCAAAGAAATCTTCAAAACAGTCGGGTTCACAGCCCGCAAGCCAGCAGGAAACAAAGAAAGAAGCTCCTGCCGAAAAGAAGAAAAAAGACTTTACCGCAACAGATGCTACCCGTATGAGATTGAGTATGCACCCGAAAATTCCGTCAACATATACTTCAATTGACGGATTTGCGTTTGACGGTTTCGGTTGGATGAGGTCTATAGTAATTCCGGAAGGCGTAACAATGATAGGCGAATATGCATTTTCCGAATGTAAGGCATTGAAGAATATAACATTGCCGTCAACACTCAGAGTGCTTAGAAAATATGCATTCAATCTTTGCGGAAAGCTTACGACCATTGCTATTCCGAATGGCGTAATGTCCATTGAAGAAGGTACTTTTTCATTTTGTGAAAGCCTTATGTCAATAGAAATTCCGGAAAGTGTAGGAACAATAGAGCAGGAAGCATTTGTAGGCTGTGACTCACTGAAGAACCTTTACATTACCGACAATGTAAAGTATATCGGTGAAGATGCTTTCAGATATTGCCCCAACGTAGTTGTATCATGCAAGGAAAATTCTTATGTACACAAATATTGTCGTGACAATGGAATAAGTTTCAGATTTATATTATAATGGAAAGGAATGGTTTGCTTGACAGAATTAAAAATAGGTCAAACCGTTGAAACTGAATACGGCGGAGAAGTTAAAATAATCAGTAAACTTGGAAGCGGTGGACAGGGTATTGTTTATTTGGTAGAGGTGAACGGAGTCAAAAAGGCTCTGAAATGGTACGATATAAGCAAAATCCGTAATCTTCAGGCATTCAGGAAGAATATCGAAGCAAATATCAAGGACGGCACACCGAGTGACAAATTCTTATGGCCGGAAGTTATGGTTAAAGAAGACGCTGACGGAAACTTCGGTTACATAATGGATTTAAGACCTTCAAATTACGATTCTTTCGTAGATATTCTCAATATGTACAGACTGTCGGTAGACCCTGCCACAGGCAAGGGAGTAAAAGAAAAAGTTCAGTTCGCAAGTCTTTTCGCAATGATTACCGCAGCTATTAATATAATTAATGCATTCAGACAGCTTCACAGAGCAGGAAAGAGTTATCAGGATTTGAATGACGGCGGTTTCTTTATCGACACAAAGACCGGCGATGTGCTTGTATGCGACTGCGACAATATTGCTCCTGAAGGTTATAACTTCGGTATCGGGGGAAAGCCGGGATATATGGCTCCTGAAGTGGTAAGAGGTATTGCAAAGCCTGACGTACAGACCGACAAATATTCACTCGGTGTAGTTCTTTTCAAGCTTCTTTTCAGAGGCGACCCGCTTGAAGGTGAAAAAGTTGTAAAGAGCGTATGTCTTACGGAAGAAAGCGAATTACTGCATTACGGAAAAGATGCTGTATTCGTATTCGACCCTGACAATGACACAAACAGACCTGTAAGAGGTATTCACGACAATGTTATAAAACTCTGGCCGATATACCCTTCATACATAAGGAACGCTTTTACAGACCTTTTCACAAACGGTATAAAGAAGCCTAACAAACGTCTGATAGAAAACGAATGGCAGAAACTTTTCGTACGTCTTCGTTCTGAAATAATTCCGTGCGTATGCGGAAGAACAACATATTCATCAATGTTTGAAACAACAGACCACGGTACATTGAAGTGCAGAAAATGCGGAAGTGAATATCCTATACTTAAATTTGACAACGGCTCGATAATTCCTCTCTATGAAAATTGTCGTCTTTATGCCTGCAACACAAAGAAAGGTTCGGACGATTTCAATACCGTTACGGGTGAAGTTATCGAAAATGCACTTCACAAGGGCGTTTTCGGAATAAAGAACCTTTCAGGAGAAACATGGAGCGTAACCGTCAGCGGAAAGGGTACAAAGACAATCGAAAACGGAAAAGGTTTTCCGATAATGAATGGTATAATCATAGACTTCAACGGAATAAAGGGTATGATATGACAACAAACACTATATGTAATTTTTAAGGAGCTTAGAACTTATGAATGAATTTGGAAACGGAACAAATCTTACACTTGATGATGACCCCCTCAATGCGATGGGCGTTTCAAAGAGGAGTCTGGTTTTATTCTTTTTGATTGATACTTCCGGAAGTATGAAAGGAACTAAAATAGGTGAACTCAATACAGCGATGGAAGAACTTATTCCGGAAATCAGACGTGTCGGTGAAGCGGATACAGATGTAAAGATTGCAGTACTTAACTTTTCATCAGGCTGTTCATGGATGTATACACAGCCTATTTCGATAGAAGACTTTGAATGGACAAGACTTACAGCAGGCGGAATTACCGATATGGGAGCGGCATTTAACGAACTTGCCGACAAGCTTTCAAGAAACAACTTCCTCAATGCACCGTCACTTTCATTTGCACCTGTAATATTCCTTATGACAGACGGCTACCCGACAGACGATTATAAGTCCGGAATTGAAAAATTGAGAAAGAACTCTTGGTACAAGTATGCACTTAAAGTAGCTCTCGGTATCGGTAAGGAAGCAAATGACAATATGCTTGCCGAATTTACCGAAAGTGCCGACACTGTTGTTCACGCTTACTCAGGCGGACAGCTCGCAAGCCTTATCAAGAAAGTTGCCGTAACTTCTTCACAGATAGGAAGTAAGAGTATGACGCTTACAGACAGTAACGGAGAACTCAGTGACGAAGACGTTGCAAACAGAAAACAGCAGGAGCTTGGAAAGCAAATCAGAGATATTGCAAATATGGACTCAGTTGTCAGTGATGAATTCTTTGACGCAGGCTGGTAAAAATATTGCGGAAAGGAGTATGCTGTTATATTCAATATAGACAGCGGTTCAAAAGATGTTTGACGGACTGAACGAAACAGTCAGAGGTGCAAGCCATGAAGAGTCAGGCACAGTATGTCAGGACTTTTCCGCCTTTGAAATCAATGAAAATTATGCCATAGCTATAACGGCTGACGGTCACGGAAGTAAAAAACATTTCAGAAGTGACGTGGGTTCAAGACTTGCAACGGAAGTAACTCTCAGAGCCGTAAGCGAGTTTTCTCAGGACTTTGAAAAATTCCGGCAGAATATGAAACGGGATTCCGCAAGCCTGATAAAGAAAATCGAAAAGTATATTATAGAGGCATGGGACAAGGAAATCTTGAAATACCACAAGGCACACCCTATAACCGATGAGGAAATAGAACGTGTCAACGATGAAAAAGCAATTAAAACAAAAAAAGTAGAAGCAATTTACGGAACAACCCTTATAACAGCAGTAATGTGTGAAGATTTCTGTTACGGTTTCCAGATAGGTGACGGAAGCTGTGTTGTAATCAACGAAAACGGAGAATTTGAAATGCCTATAGTTGATGACGAAAGCCACCCCGCAAATCTTACATCTTCACTCTGCAACTCGAATGCAGTAGATATGTTTGAAATGTTCTACAAGGACACAAAACAGACCGCAGTTATTGTTTCAACGGATGGTCTTTTTACTTCATTTGCCAGCCGAAGCGAATTTGAAACATACAACAGAATTGTCACAACGATGCTCGACAACACGGAAGAAGCCGGAAAAAGCATAAGAGCAAATCTTATGAAAAGGGCTAAATACGGAAGTCAGGACGATATTTCGATTTCTGTGGTGTTCGATACGGATATGCAGAAAAAACTTCAGATTTCCATGAACGAAACCATAAAGGCAAATCAGAAGAAAAACGAAATGGAAGATTTCAGACAAAGACAAAAGCTTAAAAAGCAAATGGCTAAAAGAAAGTACGAAACAAAAGCAGAATAAAAAAATTACCCTTGTCAGGTTTGTGTTGGCAAGGGTTAATTTTTTACTGGACAACAACAGAATATTATGATATAATAAAAATATAATAAGAAGACACAAAAACAGACACAAAAGTGTTTTCCCGGTCATGCAGGAAGAATTAATCTGTATGGAAGAAAGGAGTAGCTACCTTAAAAGTAGTGATGAAAGATGAACAAAACAAAGGATATTATAATTGCTGAAACATTACCCGAACAGGATATTGATAATAATGAATTGCTTGATGAGGACAAACAAATATTCATGCTCAGAGAACCTGTTTCAAATTTCAAAATAGGAATACTCTGGACATTATCTTTCGCAGGGTGCGGAGCGATAAGCCTTTTTAACAGGAATTTCATAACATTTATATGGTGCGGAGCGTTTTCCGTTCCGGGAATCCTCATAATAATCAGCTATATGAATTTTCGCATTCTGGGAGGCAAAAACGGCTTTGAGTACAGGAATATGCTAAGGAAAAGGCGTGAATTTCTGTTCAGTGAAGTCGAGTGGTTCAGGGAAAAGGAAGATTACTGGGAATTTAAAATGCCCGATAAAAAAATAAGCCTTACGATAAACGTTGAAGGCATTGAAAAGTTTGCGGACAAGTTTCCGCCCGACAAGAAAATATTATAAAAAATTAACGGCACTTGCAAAAGTGCCGTTTTTGTTTTAATCATCGTCTTCGCTGTCGTCATCGTCCTCTTCATCATCGAAGTTTCCGGGGATATTGAGTTGCTTAACGGGAACACGTTTCAGCGGAGAATATACAAATTTAGGACATGAAGAATTAGGGTCAACAATTCCTTTCTTTTCGCAGAGTATTGCATTACCATGTTTAGCTCTTCTGCCGAATTCGCAGTAGGAACAACTTGGTTCAATGTTATTTCCGAAGTATTTACCGCCTCGGTCAAAGATATTCGGAAAAGCCATAAGTTTTCACCTCCAATAACAGAAAACAAATTATTTATTATAAAAAGTATACCATATCATTGTGAAAAAGTCCAGTACTTTTATATAAAATTACGATTGCGTTATCTTTTCGGTTTTGCAAGATGAAAGTAAAATATAAGTCATTGCCAAAAGTGCGACCGAGGGAACATATGAACCACCTGCCGAAGAAAAAGCCTTGAAAGCAACTGCATTGACGATAAACCATTGAGGGAAGAATTTCATAGTTATAAGGCAGAAAAGGCTTGAAGAAAGTGAGGAAAAGAACCTTACCGCAAGGAACGGAAAAATTTTAAGTTTCCCACCCGAAATCGCCGACACTTGCAGAAAAACACATATTCCACCGAATGAAAGCAGTCCGCATATAATCGGAAGTAAAGAATAATCGCTTGTCGGAAGTGTGGCAATGTTGCTGATTTCAAAAACCGATAAAATAACAGACAGAGAAACTTCATGATTAAGTCCCGTAATTGCAGAGATAATGCCGGCTATTTTGTCGGTAATTCCCGTGAGAGAAATCATAAGTGTAAACGCTGAAAATGCTAAAGTCATTCCGCAGATGTCAATAACCGATTTTGCGGAAGAATACACGGAACTTGTGAGAACCTCAGCATTGAAGCATATTTTTAAATCCGTCTTGCAATTCTGATTCTTTCTTATGTTTCGGAAAGGTGCGGTTACAATTGCGGAAAGGATATTCCCAAGCAGTATGCACACGAAGACAATTATACCGATTTTCACATTGCCGTAAAGAGCATTTCCGACTACTCCGCAGATAAACGCAGGCCCTGAACAGAAACATATACGGGAAAGTTTATCGGCATCTTCATAGGAAATCTGATTGTTTTCAGCCATGGAACAGAGAAGTTTAGCCCCTGTCGGATAGCCTCCCACAAGGCTTATCACAAAAATTCCGAAAAGTTCTGACGGTATATGCAGGACATTTTCGGAAAACTTTCTGAATGGTATCCCCAAAAGCCTGCAAGTACCTGACGAAACCAGCATACAGGAAAGTATCATGAAAATATAAAGTGATGGCACAACTATAAAAAGGCAACGTTCAAGAGATGTTCTGAAATCAAGCCTTATACGGTCGGAAAACACAACAGACATACACATAAAAACAATTATTGTGAGAGTGAAGAAACCTGATTTCAGTTTCATGTAATTTACGCCTCCTTTCTGAATAAATTTCGTCTGCATAAGTCTATGCATAAACAAAGCGGTTTTATGAATATGTTTAAACGAGGTGAACCGCTTATGCTTGACAAGATTTTTTATTATAACAGTGTGATACATATTATTGATGATACGGAAGTTGAAATTGAGAATTGCAGGAAAATCGAAGAATGTGATGAGATATTTGTGAAACTCCGGACAAAGAACCTTGTAATAAAAATCTGGGGGAATAACCTTAAACTTGACGACTTCAACGCAGAGGGGGTAAGGGTAAAGGGCAGAATAACATCTGTTGAGCTTGAGAGTGCAAGGAGAAAGGCTGAAAAAATATGAAGCTTAGAGGAAAGATTATATTCAGGGCAAGAGGTACGAAACTTTATAAGTTTATAAATGCAGTCAGGGAACAGAAAATTTATTGCCACAATCAGACGGTCAGAAACGAGGAATATTACGGACAGATAAAGGCTGATGATATTGAAAGGCTCAGGGAACTTGCGGAAGAATATAAAATAGAATTGTTTATCGAGAAAAGAGAAGGTATACGCTTTCTTGCGGTAAGGTACAAAAAAAGATACGGATTTATTGCAGGCGGAATATTGCTCGTGTGTATGCTGGTATTCTTTTCAAATACCGTTTCGACAATTGAGATAGAGGGAAATCACAGACTTTCACAAATGCAGGTGCTTGCGGCTCTTGACGAGGCAGGAATTAAGAACGGAACTTTCATTCCGGAAATCGACTTTGCGATGTGCGAACAGCAGATAACAGAGAAACTTAAAGATATTTCGTGGGTTTCGATACGCCACACGGGAGGAAGAATTGTTGTTGAACTCAATGAAACCGTTGAACATGAAGAACTCAATCCCACGCACAAACAACCTTGCAATATAGTAGCCACAGAAACGGCACAGATTACAGGTGTAAGGGTTTATCGTGGGGCATTGGTGAAACTCATAGGCGAAGGCGTTTCAAAAGGTGATGTTATTGTAAGCGGAGTTGTCACGGACAAAAAGGGGAAGATGATGACATTTTCCGCAGATGCGGAGATAACAGGTATTTACAGGAAACAGATTATTTTTTCACAACCTTTTTCAGAAGTGCAGATTGAAAGAGGTCAGCAACACACTGAAAAATATGTAATGTTTTTCGGTGCGAGAATACCGCTTTTTTCGGGTGAACAGTACAGTGAACCTTGCGAGAGGAAGGAAAGCGTTTCGGCAATATCGCTTTTTGAAAAAAATCTTCCGCTCGGTGTTCTCTATTCAAGGATTACACCGATTTCCCGGACAGAAGTTATTTACACTCAGGAAGAAGCCTTAAAGGAAGTCGAGAAAAAAGTATTTCTCTATGAAAAAAATTTTTTAAGTGATAAAAAGATACTTGAACGAACCATACAGAAAAACATTACGCAGGAAAAAGCCGACTATATAGTTACATATAAATTAGAGGGCGAAATCGGACGTGTTCAAGAATTTTTTCTTAAAAATCAATAAAGGACTTTAAAAAAACGGCGATATGTGTTATAATAAAAATGGTATGAGAACGGAAATGTATCTTAAAAAATTCAGAATGAAAGAAGTGTTAGAATGATTGAAAAAGTTATAAAGGTCGAAAATACTGAACAGATACTTTCACTTTTCGGGAACTACGATGAAAACATAAATACTATTCAGAAAAAGTATAATGTTGTAATCTTAAGCCGTGGCGGTGATATAAAGATTACCGGAAACGAAAAAGATGTAGCAAATGCCGTGGATTCTATTGAGGCATTGCTGAAAATTTCAGACAAGGGTGAACATATTACCGAACAGACAGTAAGATATGTTACAAATATGGTTGAAGACGGTGCGAAAGAAGACTTGAAACAGCTTGCGACAGACGGAATATGCGTGACGACTACAGGTAAAATAGTTCGTCCGAAAACCCTCGGTCAGAAGCAGTATACGGACGCTATCAAGAAAAATACAATTGTTCTCGGTATAGGTCCGGCAGGTACAGGAAAGACTTATCTTGCGGTGGCTATGGCGGTAAAGGCTTTCAAGGCTCATGAAGTAAGTCGTATAATTCTGACACGTCCGGCGGTTGAAGCAGGTGAAAAGCTCGGATTTTTACCGGGCGACCTGCAAGACAAGGTAGACCCTTATTTAAGACCGCTTTATGACGGACTGTTTGAAATGCTTGGTTCTGATAACTTTCAGAAATATCTCGAAAAGGGAACAATCGAAGTTGCTCCGCTGGCGTATATGAGAGGCAGAACGCTTGACGATGCATTTATAATACTTGACGAAGCACAGAATACTACTTCCGAACAGATAAAAATGTTTCTGACACGTCTTGGAAACGGAAGCAAGATGGTTATTACAGGTGATATAACACAGATTGACTTGCCGGACATCAGAAAGTCAGGGCTTATTGAAGCCATGAAAGTACTGAGAAATGTTGACGATATTTCTATTCAGCAGTTTACCGACAAGGACGTTGTCCGTCACAGACTTGTTCAGGACATTATAAAGGCATACGAGAAATATCACAATGAGAGGGGCAAGGCTAAGAATGGCTAAGTTAAAAGTTTATATCAGAAATAATCAGAATGTAGTGAAAGTACCGGTTGGAATCCGTCTGTTAATCCGCCGTTGTTGTCAGGCTGTTCTCACTACGGAAAACTTCAACAGAAACACGGAAGTAAGTGTTTCATTTGTTGACAATAAGGAAATCAGAAACCTTAACAGAATTTACAGGGACAAGGATAAGTCAACCGATGTTCTTTCATTTCCGCTCGGAGAAAACGGCGAATATGACGTTAATGCCGAAACAGGTTATGTTATGCTCGGCGATGTTGTAATATCGCTCGAAACAGCAGTTAAGCAAGCTGAAATGTTCGGACATTCGCTTGAAAGGGAAGTAGGATTTCTCACAGTTCACTCAATGTTGCACCTGTTGGGTTATGACCATGAAACAAGTTCGCTCGATGAAAGAATTATGAGAGAAAAAGAAGAAGCCGTACTTGAAAAGCTCGGTATTTCAAGAGATGAAACTTATGTTAATGAGCCTGAAAAACCAACAGGTAAGAAATAAGGCTTTAAGAAAGGATTTTAAATGGCAAAAACAGTATTCGTAACGATTGCAGGAAGAGCCAATGCAGGGAAATCTTCGCTCCTCAATGCGTTGATAGGGGAAAAAATAGCGTCTGTAAGTTCAAAACCTCAGACCACACGCACGAAAATTACGGGAATACTCAATCACGGCGAAACACAACTTATTTTCATAGATACTCCGGGACTTCACAAGGCTAAAAACAAACTCAGCGAACATATGCTTAATACCGTAAAGGAATCCGTAACGGATATTGATGCGGTAATCTTTATGTCTGACTGTACCCAGAAACCGAATGAGCAGGAAATTCAGTGGCTTAAATCGCTACAGGCTTCAAAGACACCTGTTATTTTCGTACTCAATAAAATAGACCTGCTTCCCGACAAGTCTGCACTTGCAAAGAAACTTATGGAAGTAAATGCAGAATTCCCTGACCTTAAAGCGATTGTTCCGGTGAGCGTTCTCGAAGATGACGGAACAGATATAATACTTGAAGAAGTGGAGAAACTCGCTAAGGACAGTCCGCATTTCTTCCCCGATGATATGATTACAGACCAGCCCGAAAAAGTTATTGCAGGTGAGATAATCAGAGAAAAACTCCTTAATCTGCTTTCCGATGAAGTACCTCACGGAATTGCGGTGGCAGTCGAGAAGATGAGAGAACAGGACAGAGATGACAAGGATATTCTCGATATCGAAGCAACTATTTTCTGTGAAAGAAACTCCCACAAGGGCATTATTATCGGCAAGAAAGGTGCTATGTTAAAGAAAATCGCCACACTTGCAAGACACGACCTTGAAAATTTCTTTCAGATACAGGTTAATTTACAATGCTGGGTAAAGGTCAAAGAGGACTGGAGAAACAGCGAAGCCCTTATAAGAAGTTTCGGTTTGTCGGAAGACCGTTAAAAAGAATAAAGCCTTTGTTAAGTGGGAAAGATAATAATTAAAAAAGACCACGAAAAGAGGGTTTTTAAAATGGAAAGCGATGAAAAATGGAATATTTTTGCGTCTACCGGCAAGGTAGAAGATTATTTAAGATATAAATTGGGTAGGAGTGAAAATATTAATGCTGATAACAACAGACGGAATTGTTCTCAGGGAACGGACAGTGGGGGACACGGGCAAGTTTATTGACATCCTCACAAGGGATTACGGCGTGATTGAATTGTCGGTGCGTGGAGTCAGGAAAATCAACAGCAAAAGCGGTTCAGGCACTCAACTTTTTGCATATTCAAAATTTTGTTATGCAAGCACAAAAAGAGGTTATGTACTGAACAGTGTTGAGCCGATAAAAATATTTTACGGAATTTCCACAGACCTTGACGCACTGACACTTGCCGAATACTTTTCGGAAGTTATTTCATATGCTGTTGAGCCACAGAAGCAGAACAATGAAGTTGTAAGGCTTTTTCTCAACAGTCTTTATTATCTTTCGGAAGGCAGGAGGGACAAGAAACTTATAAAGAGTATATTTGAACTCAGGTTTATGACTGAAACGGGACTTATGCCGGATGTTACGGCTTGTTGCCACTGCGGAGAATACTGCGACAATGAAAGTATGTATTTTTCGGCACAGGACGGCAGATTAATTTGTAAAAGATGCTACGATAACGAAACAGGTTACGGGCTTGTTTCTCCGGCGGTTATAAAGGCATTCCGTCATATAGTCTTTTCGGATTTCAGCAGACTTTTTAATTTCAGGCTGTCGGGCAGTGCGTCCCAACAGCTTTCCGTATTATCGGAAAAGTATATTCTTTCGCACCTTGGGAGAACGTTCCGTTCGCTTGAATTTTACATCAGATACAACAATGAAGATACGGCGAAAATCGTTTGATAAATATATGGAGGACACGGCAAAAATCAATTAATATAACTTTAAGAAACAGAGAAGTAAAAGGACACCAGACAAACGTAAAAAGGAAATATTATGAATAAATACTACAAAACACTTGAACTCGACAAAATCCTTGAAATGCTTTCAAAAGAAACATCAAATGAAGATTCTGCAAAGCTTGCATTAAGTCTTGAACCGCTGACCGACTGCGAAACCGTAAAGAATGAAGTCAGAAAAACCGCTCAGACACTCGATTTGTGTGTGAAATTCGGTACACCTTCATTCATAAGATTCAAGGATATAAGACCTGCACTTAAAAGGGCATCTTCGGGGGCGAACCTTTCATTAAGGGAACTGCTTGATATTTCGGCTATGCTCGGACAAATCCAGATTTTAAGTGACTGGTACGCACATTGTGAAAATACGGAAACAGAACTTGACTATCTCTTTTCAAGGGTAATGCCGAACAAGTACCTTAAAGAGAGAATAGACACCTGCATAATCTCGGAAGATGAAATTGCAGATACCGCCAGCAGTGAACTTGCACTTATCAGAAGGAAAATTACGCAGGCAGGTATAAAGCTTCGTGATACCCTTGACAAAATGATATGTTCTTCAAATGTTCAGAAGTGTTTACAGGAAAATCTTATCACACTCAGAGACGGAAGATATGTTCTTCCGGTGCGTGCGGAGCATAAGAACGAAATAAAAGGTCTTATTCACGATACTTCGGCAACCGGACAGACAATTTTCATTGAACCTATGTCGGTAGTCGAAGCGAATAACGATATAAGACTTCTTCAGAGCAAGGAGCAGGAAGAGATTGAACGTATAATTGCCGAACTCAGCAAGGATTGTGCAACTTATGCGGAAACGATAAAAGACGGCTATGAAGTTTGCGTTGAACTTAATGTTTACTTCGCAAAGGCAAACCTCGGGGCAAAGATGAAAGCTTGCGAGCCTGAAATTTCAGATGACGGAATACTTGTACTCAACAAGGCAAGACATCCGTTACTTGATAAGAACAAGGCTGTACCGATTTCATTTTCTCTCGGTGACGATTATTCAATGCTTATCATCACAGGCCCTAACACAGGCGGTAAGACGGTAGCATTGAAGACGGCAGGACTGCTCACGGCGATGACAATGTGCGGTCTGCTTATTCCGGCATCTGACGGAAGCAGGATTTCAGTTTTTGAAAATATTCTTGTTGACATAGGCGACCAGCAGAGCATTGAAAACAATCTTTCGACTTTCTCGGCACATACGAACAA
>URWK01000010.1 GCA_900551505.1 uncultured Ruminococcus sp.
AACGTCGGAGTTTCTGTTTTTCCCGGCGACGGGAACAAAAATACAAAAAAAAACAACCACAAAGAAAACCCACCAAAAAAACACAAAACAAACAAAACCCCCCCCCCCCCCCCCCCGCACGCCCCCCCCCCCCCCCCCCCCCACCCCCCCACACCCCCCCCCCCCCCCCCCCCCCCCCCCCCCCCCCCCCCCCCGGCTCTTAGTTAAAGGTTGAATTAACTTTTGAAAATAAGCTTGTCAACAAGAACAGCAAGTTTATCCGTGTCAATAGGTTTTGCGATATGTCCGTTCATGCCCGAAGCAATGGATTTTTTCATGTCGTCGTCAAAAGCGTCTGCGGTCATTGCCACAATAGGTACGGTCATAGCGTCTTTTCGCTCAAGGCTTCTTATAACTTTAGTGGCTTCAAACCCGTCCATTACAGGCATTCTGATATCCATAAATATAATATCGTAATAATTTGCGTCTGAACTGCTGAATTTCTCGACAGCTTCCTGACCGTTAACAGCGGTATCTATTTCAAAGCCTCCTGTTTCAAGGATATAAACGGCAATTTCGGTGTTAAGCTCATTATCTTCAACGAGCAAAGCACGTTTGCCCTTGAAGTGGTCATCAAATTCAAATTCTTCGGAAGTGTTTTCTTCCTGAGAAGCTTCGTCATAGTCGGCAACGGGAAGACTTAGCGTAAAGAAAAATTCCGAACCGACACCGTAGGTACTGTTTACTTCAAGTTTTCCGCCCATCATTGCCACAATGTTCTTGCTGATGGAAAGCCCTAAGCCCGTACCGCCGAAACGCCTTGAAGTATTGACTTCTGCTTGCTCAAATGCATTGAATATTCTTTCGCAACCTTCTTTTGTGATGCCTATGCCTGTATCCTTTACAGAGAAGCGGATAACGGCATTTTCGCCGGTATTCTGTTGTACAGCCGACAAGGTTACAGTGCCTTCCGGGTCTGTGAATTTCACGGCATTTCCGAGCAGGTTTAAGAGGACTTGACTGAGTCTGAAAGAATCTCCGATAAGGTTTTTATTTGTCACCCTGATATCTGTCACAAAATTTATGTTCTTGTTTGAAGTCTGCGGACGTATGATTGTATCAATTTTCTTGACCATAGTGTCAATGTTCATGTCAGCCTGTTCAATTTGAACTTTACCGCTTTCGATTTTCGACATATCAAGAATATCATTGATGAGAGAAAGCAGAAATTTAGTAGTGTCATCAATTTTGTCAAGGCAGTCGGCAACTTTTTCTTTATCATCAATGCAATCCTTGGCGATAGTGGTCATACCGGTAATGGCGTTCATAGGTGTCCTGATTTCGTGTGACATTCTGGAGAGGAATTCGCTCTTTGCACGGCTTGCGGAATCGGACTTAAAGCGGTTTATGTTGGTGACGATAATTTTTGAAACTTCTCTTACGGCTTCGTAATTCTTTTTCATCAGGAAAATTTTATTGTTGGTTTCGTAAATTATAGCACTTGAACATTTGCCTTTATCGTAACCCAGGCAAATCATTACAAAGGAATTATCATCGGGTTTGCCGAAGCATTTTTTTGTATCGCTGTCAAGGTCTTTTACCTTTTCGGGAGTGAGCAGGAAAACGCCTTCATTTCCGAGGTTTTCGGATATGAGCAATGGAATTTGTTTTTCCGGTTTTTCAGCTTTCAGACTACTGCAATCACAAACGCCAGTATTATAAGTCCACTTATGTAATGTATAAGAGGAATTAAATGTGCTGTCAAATTCTACAATAGTTATTTTAAGCAGTTTGAATATACGCCCGATTTTAGCAAGAATAAGGTTTGTAACGCTTTTTACGTCCTGAGTTTTTTCAAAGATATTAAAAGCGAAATTTATAATATTTCCGCTGATAGAATCAGCAAGTTTAGGAATAGGAATGAAATTGAAGTTCTGAAAGCTTAAAGCGGTTTCGGTCAGGTCATTGCTGATTTCACTGAATAAAACAGGCGTTTTCATATCATGTATTTCCGAATACCTTATAGCAAGCAAGGATTTTTCAAGGAATGTACGGAAATCCGCTCCCTCATTTCTGTCAACAATACCCATCATTATACGCATGGAAGTATCGGCACTTTCACCGCTGTAGATATTTAGCAAGGCATTGTACAGGTTATTTATGTTTTCGGCTGTATTTTTGTAAGTAGTTCCGTTAAGCAATATGCAAAAGATATTTCCGCTGAGTCTGAAAGCAATATCTTTCTTTACAATAAATCTGTTTACCACAGAGCCTGCTTCTGCGATAATTCCGTCACAGAAAAGCACACCGTAAACATTTTCGATTTCCGTATAATTTTCGATTTCCACAGTGATAAATACAAAATCGGTTTTCAGACCGATAGTGTGATTGATATAAAGTTCCGCTTCTTTTTTACCGATGTTCTTATTAAGCAGACCGGAAACATTATCTCTGCGGATAGCTTCTCTTTCCGCAAGTTCCTTTTGTTTGTGTTCGGTAATATTTCTTGTGCTGCCGATGACCTTTACAAGGTGGTTCATTTCATCATAAACGGGTTTGACCTTGCAGGAAAACCAGTAATATTCAAGGGTTTGTTTTGCTCTTATTCGTAATTCCTGCTGTTCGCTTGTTCTGCCCATAATCAAGTTAAGAAGTTTATTAATATCTTGTTCGTGGCATACTCTGCCCTGATGAACAAGCCTTTTGAAATCCCTGTATTCGTTGTAATGTACACCATTGGTTTCCGAGTTTGAAACATGGAATATTCGGAGTACATCTTCGGGAATGTGATATTCAATTATTATGTCATAGGTGCTTTCTATTGCCAATAAATATCTTTCCTTTTCTTCTCTGAGTTCAGCCTCGATTTTACGTTGTTTAAAGCTCAGGTTGTTAATGATATTTGAAAGTTCGTTGATTTCAACGGTGTTCGTTTCCGGTAAGGTGAGTTTGGTAACATCATTCTGTTTGCTGATGAGAGAAGCCATTTTCACAATAGGTTTTGTGGTGAAACGTGCGGCAATGAAAATCAGAACGAAGCTTATCGCAAATGAAATTACTGCAATAATGCACATATTTTTTCTTATTATCTCCGACTTTCCGAAAAGACAAGTGTTTGTGGCAGTTGAAGCGAGATACCATGCATTGTCATTGAAAGAAGTATTGTTGTTATACAGCCTTAAATCCTGAATATTTACGCTTACATCAAAAGAGTTGTTGGATTTGATGGAGTAAAGACCTTCATGAGAAGAGCTTTTGACGAGAGTAATTATTTTACCTGAATTTCTGATACGATTGTTCATACCGCCGGTTGTATCTATTATTTCAAAGTCCAGAGCATCACTTATATTTACTTTTTGGAGCAACATATAACCGCTACTGCTGGTATTCTCAATATCGCCTGCCGGAATGTACTTGGTGAGATAAGTCTGTTGGATTTCAATTCCGAGTATGCCTATGAAACATTTGTTTACGATGACAGGTACAGAATATGAGATAAAATAATTTGAATCGGTGTGACCGTAGTCATAAAGGCAACATTCAGTATTCCAGTATCCGAGATTTCTAAGTGAATAATCGGGGTTTTCGAGCATAGCTTTATAGGGGTATATATAACTTTTCCAGAAGTCCGTGTTTGTGCTTTTCTTGCTGTAACGGAACTTTTCAAGCCAGAAGCTGTCAAGAGGTATTTCAAACTTACTCGCAACTCCTGCATAACCACGTTCCATAAGCAAGTCACTGTTTCCCACGGCGTTTGAAAGAGGGTCGAGGTCACGAAAATATGTTCCGTAGAAATACATTTCCTCATTGGTGTCGAATTTTTTTTCCTGCCCATTGCTTACGATAAAAAATGCACCGCTGGTTTTATTTCCTCTAAGTGTGTCGATAAGGTCGGGAGCGACTGCCTCGGAAAGCAGTTTTGAATATTCGTTGTTTCCTATGATTTCTGACGGGGAAATATTATTTACAGTGCAGATTTCCTCAACACGGGATGAAATACTTTCCACATAGAAATCAAGGTCAGACCATGTTGAAAGCATATCATTACGGAGGGTTATGTATCTGTTGTCACCGCTTTTTTTGAGAATGTCAATATGGTTTTCTTCAATCTGCTGAAAAATTCCGCCTGCGAAGATTACGGCGTACATAGCGAGAGTTTCGAGAAATATAACGGTAATCATAGGAATGAGCATATTCATGAAAATAGATTTTGGATTTTTTTGTTTCCTGTTTCTCTTCATAGTTATGTCCTTAATTGCCCTGACTTATCACATCTTCAAGCTGGGATTTGAATTTTTCAAACCACCTTTCAAACTTTTCATCAGTAAAGAAGTTTTTGCAGGTATCTTCAAAAGTAGCACCGCTTTCAAGGTCTGCTATAAAGGCTTTACGGTCTGCAACGGCTTTGTCTGCAAGGTTATGAGAAAGAATATCTCTTGCATCGCTTCCGTTTGCGAAAGCCTTATAAGTATACATTTCCCCCGTGTTTACTTCCTCGAAAGCTTTTACAAGTGTGTTGTGAGTCATATCATTTAAGTCTATTCCTAATTCTTTACATTCGTTCATATATACATTTATATCGTTCGCTTCCGCAACTACCGGAAGATAACCCGATGCGGCAGAGAACTGAATATTCTGTTGGGTATCGGTAAACCATTTCAGAAATTCCACAGAGGCGAATTCTTCTTCATTGGTGGATTTGGTAACAACCATTCCCGCACCTTGCTGAACGTTTACGGTTTCGCCGTCTCCGAAAACAGGAACAGTGAGAATATCCGATTCAATATCATGAGTTTCATCATTGACGGTTACAGCAGTCGGGAAGTATGCAACGGAAGCGGTAGAGCCGATAAGAGCAATAATATCACCTACTTTGGCATCATCAGAACGGTATCTTCCGTTTGAGTAGAAGTAACCCTTTACATACGGAACATAATAGTTATCCCAGATTTTCCTGATGATGTCCTTGTCAAGATTTAAATGCACTTCGCCGTTCTCGACTGAAAAAATTTCATTTCCAAGTTGTTTTGAACCGACTATAAAGAGATTTGCAAGGGCATCACGTCCGTAAAAGGCTTTTCCGTCATTTGCGATGTCGGGTGTAAGGTTGTCTGTCCAGTTGTAATATTTCTCTGCAACTTCAACTAAGCCCTCTTTTGTCTTAAGGTCGTCATAAGTAAGGTTTTCAGCTTCTGCAAATGGTTCCCAGTCAGTTTTGTTAATCATGAAAACTTCTGTAGATTTCGCAATTGGCAGAATTTTCAGAGAACCGTCATTACTTATTTTACCTTCTTCAACGTATGACGGAATAAACTTTGAAAGTTCGTCTTCCGAAAAGTATTTGTTCAGGTCGATAAGTACATTTTTTTGGTCTGCGGTATATGCAAGGTCTGCATATGAAGCAAAGATATTCGGCAAATCTTCATAACCGACTTCCTGAGTTAATGCACCCGTTACGGAATCTTCGAGTTCGTCAATGTCTCCATGGGAAACGCCTTCTACAATGATACCTTCTTTCATGCCTATGGTTTCGTTAAACTCCTTAATCATGCTGTCAAAAGCGTTTTTCAAAGCTCCGTTGTAGTAGTGCCAGACTGTTATTGTAACAGGGTTTTTAGGGTCGGTAAGAATTTTTTTGTCGGGTTTACAGCTACTTAATATTGAGCAGGTTAAAGCAAGTGAAAGAGCTATACCGACAGATTTTTTTATGAAATTGAATGACATATAAAGTCCCCCCGAAATTAAAGTAAATTATCAATATAATTATATCATAGCATATAACTGTCCTGCAAGCATTTTTCATAAATAATCAACAGAACAGAAAAATGTTCAGATGGAAAATTTTAGGGGCGACCTTAACAACTATAGTTGTTAAGGTCGCCCCTAAACCTATGTATATATTATTTCAAGGAGGAATCACATAAGTTTCTGTTTGAGTGCCACTGCATCGAATATATTAATGTTATTGTCGGCGATAATGTCAGCCTGTACGAGTTGTTCTGCGGTAAGGCTGTGAAGTTGAAGAATATGTTTATTTATAAGTATGAAATCTTTCTTGCTTACAGAACCGTCCTTGTCAATGTCGCCTGCGGCATAAGTTACGCTTTCAAGTATCCATTTCTGAGCAGGTTTGTTTGAGATAATGCCTTGCTGAATGTTTGCTCCGTTGCCTGTTCCGTCAGCTTCAAGCCCGTAAGCATCTTTTGAAGACCTTGAGAGAATGTAATAGGTTCCGTCAGGATTTTTTACGAATTTGAAAAGATGGGAACTGGTCTTGTTGTTTGTGAGGATTTCGGCATTTCCGCCAATTGCTTTGTCGGTCATATTGAGGTAGAATGTTTTTCCGTCACCGACCTGAGAAATTATGTAATAATAGCCGCCGCCGAAATTCTTGAGAGTCCAGGAATTCTGTTTACCCGACTTGTCAGCACCCCATTGCTGAACATTTGTATTATCCGAAGCACTTCCGCCGGCTACGTCCATGTAAAGACCGCTTTCGGCATTTCTGAACATATAAGTCTTGCCCGTGTCGAGTTCACAACCTGTGTCTTCTGTCTGTTCAAGTATCCACTGTTGTGAAGTGTCGTTCTTGCTGAGTGTCCATTCAATAATATTCGCACCGTTTGAAGTTGAATCACTTGCAACGGCTATACAGCTTTTATCATTTGAAGACTTGGTGAGGATATTGTAATAGCCGTCACTGTTCTTTACGAATTTGAATTGTTGAGCATCTGCCTTGGTTTCTGTGTATATCTGAATATTTGTGCCGTCATCTTTAAGCCCTCTGTCAAGGTCAAGCAGATAAGTTACTTTATCACCAAGTTGCGAGTAAAGATAATAGTATCCGTTGCCTGCTGAAATCGCACGCCAGGTATTATGACTTGCAGGACTTTCAGCACCCCACTGCTGAACGTTTGAAGCATTTTCGGCTTTACCGTCCGCAACTTCGAGATACAAACCGCTGTTGACATTCTTAATTGTGAAAACTGCACCTTCCGCCAAGGTTTCCGCAACTACATGGTCATCAATAACAGGAGGTGTTACAGTTCCGCCATTGGCATTATTTACAGTTACGGCAGGTTTTTCGGGAAGCTGATAATCCGAGCCAAGATAAAAACTTGCATGAGGAGGCTGGTTATATGAGATATTTTGACCTGCAACCTGATTTCTGTATTGAGGGTCATGCATAAGCGTTGTAATGCGATAATCCGTTGTGTAAGGAGTTGAGAAAATGCCGATAGATTTTCCGTCACTTGACCTTACAATTAGTTCTTCACGCCAGTCGCCGAAAATATCGGCAGAAAGACAAGGAGTTCCCTTTGTGGTGTTGCAGGTGTAGAAACCGTCCGTAGTAAGCAGTTTTGTAAGTTTTCCGTCATCACCCATCTTTGTAATAGTTGCGGGTGAATCCGTATAGCCGTCAAGAATTTCACGTTCAAGGTCGCCGTCCCAGTAACTTACAAAGTTTACGGCAGGTCTTCTGCATGAAAGCGTGTTGCCTGAACCGTCAAAAACATCATTGCCGAGTCCCCAGAATTCAGCTCCCTTGTTGCCGACCCAAACATTGTCGGCACAACATCTTCCCGTGTCGTCTTCGCCGTTTTTGTGGAAGATTGTTTTACCGTTTGAAGCGTCAACGAGCGATACGCCATAAGGCTTGTCTTCGTGGCAAATCCAGAGTTCAAGCCCCTTTCTGTCAGGGAGTAAATCCCCGAGGTGCATAGCATCGCCATGACCTGTTTCAAGACACCACAGAACACTTCCGTCATCATCGAGGCAAGTCGCACCGAGTACAATTTCCTGTTTTCCGTCATTGTCTACATCGGCAGGCATACAATTGTGGTTTCCGTCACCATAACCGGCTTTTGAAGAATCGTTTCCGGTATCGAAATACCATCTCTGAACGAGTTTTTTGTTTACGACATCATAGGCACAAGCGGTCATTCTTGTGTAGTAACCTCTTACGGTAACGGCACTTGGCTTGTTTCCGTCAAGGTATGCAACCGCACCTAAAAATCTGTCACATCTGTTGCCGTATTTGTCGCCCCATTTGGAAACATCACCTCTTGGAGGATTGTAATCCACAGTATCAAGAGCTTTTCCCGTAGCACCGTCAAAGAGCGTATAATATTCAGGGCCTGAAAGAATGTATCCTTTAGAGTTTCTGTAATTTTTTGAAGCGTCACCGATAACATTTCCCTGACCGTCAACAGTGCCGTCTGCCGTCTTGCAGGTAAGTTCCGCTTTTCCGTCAAGGTCAAAATCCGCAACAAGCATTTGTGTATAATGAGCTCCTGCACGGATATTATAGCCGAGGTCTATCCGCCACAATTTTGTACCGTCAAGTTTATAGCAGTCAATATAAACCTTGTCAGTTTTACCGCCCTTTGAGTTGTCCTGAGAATTTGCAGGGTCCCACTTTACAAAGAGTTCATACTGACCGTCACCGTCAACATCTCCGACAGTGCAGTCATTAGGAGTATAAGCAACGCTTCCCTTTGGGACATCAAGATTTACTTGCAGGTAATTACTGTCGGATTTTATCTTGCAGGTGTCTGTTGAAACGGTTTTTCCCCCTGAAATAGTTTCAACCTTGTAAGAATCCGAATATTTTCCCTGAGCGTCCAGAAAACAAGTTGCATTTCCTGCGTTGCTTGTATAAATCAAAGTGTCATTTCTGTAGAGCTTAAAAATTGTGTCTTCGGAATCGTCAGCCAGATAACGCCAGCTTACCATCATTCCCGAACCTGTGTTGATTGCGGAAATTCCTCTGTCAAGCTTTTCGACCGTATAGCCTGAAACCGCACTTGCCGTAGTGATTTTCTGCTGCGGAATGCACATTCCCCCTACTGCCAGACAAATTGCGGTGACAGCACTCAGAAGCCTTGAAAACTTTTTCATTACTTCACCCTCCGTTAAGATTCATAATAGTTATAAACGAATGCATATTTAATATATTAATTTTACTATACACCGTTATTGCCGTCAATGGTAAAAAACACAGAAAATTCAGCTGTCAAATTGATACAATCAACAAAAATATACGAAGATAAAGACGTTGTTTTAAGATTATATGTAAACCTTATAGTAAAATAAAATTCAATGGGGGCTGACTTAAGTCAGCCCCCATTGAAGCTATCAGAAACTGTTACTTGTTCTGATTTTCTTTTTCAATGCGTTTTCTTTCCATAAGTTTTCCGAGTGAAAAACCTATAATTGAAGTGCCGATACCTGTTTGCAGGCAGAATAACAGACTTTCGATTTCTCCGGGGATTTCTCCGCCAAGGTATTTTTCAAGAATCGGAGTTGCCCAGGGTTCATAATCTTCACCATTGATTTCCGTAACCATTTCACTTCCCGCATCATCAGAGCCTCCGAAGTCAGCACCCTTAAGAGCGAAGAACGGAACAAATGCTATAAGGACAACGGCAATAATGCAAGCACCAACGGTTTTTCCGACAGGCTTTGAAGATATTTTTGTGTATCCGAGGTCTGTAAGTTCGTTTTTTGCATAGACTTCAAGGGCAGAAACAATAACTACTGAAATAAGTCCTTCAATAATTGCAAGAGGAATTTGTGTTATTGCGAAAATGCCAAGAAATTTCACTATTGAAGCACCAATGCCGCCGGTTTCGGAAGGATAGGCAATTGCAAGCTGTAATGAAGTTACACAGTATGTAAACAAATCTCCGAGTGCAGTTGCGAGAAATATAGTAACTTTGTTATTTACCTTGAGTTTCTGACAAAGTTTGTAGATTCCGAAAGTAAGAAAAGGCCCTGCGATAGCCATTGAAAATGTATTTGCCCCAAGTGTTGTAAGTCCGCCGTGTGCAAGTAATACAGCCTGAAAAATCAGAACTATTATTCCGAGAATACTTACTGCGGAAGGTCCGAAAAGTATTGCCCCAAGTCCTGTACCTGTCATGTGCGAACAGCTTCCGGTAACAGACGGGATTTTAAGAGATGAAATTACGAATATGAATGCTCCTGAAATTGCAAGCAGAATCATAGTTCTTTTGTGTTCAGAAAGCGTTTTCTTAATTGAAAAGAACCCCGCAACAAGAAACGGTATACACAAAGCCCCCCAGATTACACAATATACAGGTGACAAATAGCCTTCCATAATGTGCATGGCTTCGATATTCGGAATAAATCCGAAACAGATTGCCAGAACTGCCGAAACGGCAACAACTTTTTTTTCTCTTAGTTTCATCAGCAAACACTCCTTATAAGATATAAAAAATAAAATAATATGAGAAAAGTGAAACGCATTATTCTGAGAAAAGGATTTTCCTGAGTGATGTAATATCTCTGATATCCGAATTTTCAGGAACAAGTCCTTTTTCGGTCAGCATTTCACAAATTTCAGCTATGAGAGGTTTTTTTAATTTTGTCTGTTTCAGAAGATTTGTGTCTTTGAAAATATTCTGCGGAATGTCATCACGGATAATTTCACCGTTATCGAACAGAAGAACTCTGTCAGCCCATCTGTAAGCGAAATCTATATCATGTGTGGAAATCAGTGTAGTAACATTATCTGCTTCAAGCCTGCTTAAAACGTCTTCAAACATTTCACAGCTTACAGGGTCAAGAGATGCGGTAGGTTCGTCAAAAATAATTATCTGCGGAGTCATTGAAAGAATATCGGCAATTGAAACGGATTTTTTCTGACCTCCGCTCAGATAATGCACGGGATTTTTCTTAAGGTGTGAAATTCTCATTGCCTCAAGTGCGGAATCTGTGCGTTTTTTAACTTCATCTTCTTCAAATCCGAGGTTCAAAGCCCCGAAAGCCACTTCATCTTCTACAGTAGAGCAAATCATTTGATTTTCGGCATCCTGAAAGACAATTCCCACGCCTTTTCTCAGCAAGTTTATATTCTTTCGTGTGATAAGGTTGTCATTAAAATATATATTTCCGTCAGTGTGAGAGATTACACCGTTGATATTCAGAAAGAAAGTTGACTTGCCCGAACCATTTGAACCGAGAACGGCTATTTTTTCTCCGCAGGAGAAACTGACATTTATATTTTTCAGTGAAAAGCCTTCGCCGTAGCTGAAATTAAGATTTTCGATTTTCATTAATTCTTTTCCGTTCATTTTCCGCACCTCACTTTAAAAAAATACGGCAGATAACTTCAATTATCACCATTGAGAGAAAGACACTTCCGAAAACCGCAACATGAGCAGGCTTTACGGGATAGTTTTCGCAAGGAAATTTAAGACGGTTTCCAATGCTTCTCGCTTCAACGGAATTGTAATAATCCGTTGCCTTTCTCAAAGATACTATGAGCAGGTTTGAGCATATAAGCCCGAAAGTGTGCAGGGAACGTGAAAAGCCATTAAATCCGAGCCTTGCAACAGCAGAGTTTTTCATTTTAATCTGTGTATCGGCAAGTATAAAAATATATCTGTACATGAATCTCATAAGTTCGCATAGGATTTCAGGCAATCTCAGACGGTCAAAAAGTGAAATTATTTCGTTCATCGGGGTGGAAACCGCAAGAGTATACATTGCACTGACCGAACCGACAGCCTTGACGGTTATATGTAAGGCACGGATAATATCACTCTGAAAAAACTTTATTCTGAAACCGCTTTCAATGGTCATGGAAATTGCAATTCCGCTCATAATCATAAATACAAAAGGAATTGTGAAAAGCGAAACATAAGATTTTAAATTCATTTTCCCGAAACCGCATGATATAATTGCACAGATTATTGAGATAACCGCAGGCACAATAAAATTCTCCGAACATATAGATAATATCATCATGCAGAAGCAGAAACCCGCCTTTACACCGCTGTTAATGTTTCTTATGTGCGAAAGGTAGGCATATTCATCAATAGATTTAGCTCCCGTATGTGAATGAGTTTTCATTTTTTCACCTTCTGAAAATAAAATAATCCGTATTCTGAACTAATACGGATTTAAGGGCATAACTATGTAAACCTTATTTCCGAAAAATAAGGCTTTAAGGTTTTGCCGTTATCCGTCACTCGCAGATTTCAGACACAGAACATAAATCGGCAGGTCTTCTGACTCGAAAATTCAGCGAAACAGCAGCGTCCGGTGTAGCCTTCCCGGCGGATAAGCCGGTGACATATTTACAACGGACTTTTTTCTGACAGCAGCGGGACTGTTCAGGATTTGCACCTGATTCCCTTTTAATTCACAGCTAAGTGAAACCGATTTGTTTAATATTTTGTTTGAATATTAATTATATCACCTGAAAAAAAGTTAGGCTTGTATAATTCATTAAGAAATATTAAACAGTGATTTCGGAAGACATTTCATATGGTCAGAGATAAAAAACAAGTCGGTCAACTGAACGCCGACCGACTTGAAAGGTTATATATTATTTGGAGAGTTCATTGTTAAGTCTTTCGATATATTCCGCCATCTTTTCGTTCGGGAAGTTCTTCGCAAAGTTCCTGATAGTTCTAAGTGGCATATTTTCAAAAGTGTTTATCATCATAAGGTCATCTTCGTCTTCATCGGTAGCACCAATTACATCTCTGATAAATTCCATGCCGATATTGTGAATACGTTCGTCCTTGAGAATGTCACCGATAACGGTAATTTCAGTAACGCAGGCAGGAAGTTTAACAGTTCTTTCAATGTTCACGCTTGCGGAAAGAACGATATTCCTTGAAGACTTGCCCACGAGAATTCTGTATTCGCCGTCTGAAACGCACCAGTCAGAAATTTCTGTATTGTACCATGCGAACGCTCTCTTGTCGAGTACGAAAGAAACGGTCTTTGTTTCACCTGCTTTAAGGCTTACCTTTTCAAAACCTTTAAGTTCTTTTTCCGGTCTGGAGATTTCTCCGGTAAGGTCTGAAACATAAAGCTGAACAATTTCTTTTCCGTCAACGCTTCCGGTATTTGTAACGTCAACGCTTATGGTAACTGTTTCAGTATCTTTAATTGCGGATTTGTTAACTCTGAGGTTTGAGTATTCAAAAGTTGTGTAGCTTAAACCGTGACCGAACGGGAAAAGTACATTCATATTCTTTTTGTCGTAGTATCTGTATCCCACGAAAATTCCTTCACTGTAGTTAACGGTTTTTCCGTCACCGCCGAAGTTAAGGTAAGAAGGATTGTCTTCAAGTTTTAACGGGAATGTTTCCGCAAGCTTTCCGCTTGGGTTTACCTTGCCAAAGAGAATATCGGAAGTAGCTTCGCCGACAGCCTGACCGCAGAGATAAACTTCAAGTACTGCACTTACATCGTCTATCCAAGGCATTTCGACAGGTGAACCATTGTGAAGGACTACAACGATATTTTTCTGAACTTTGCTGATTTCTTCGATAAGCTTTGTCTGGCAGTCAGGCAATCTCATATGTGAACGGTCGTAACTTTCAGATTCAAAAGCGTCCGGAAGCCCTGCAAAGATTACGGCAATTTCAGCATTTTTTGCGGTTTCTACAGCTTCCGCCAAAAGTTTTTCATTAATAACATCTTTTTCAACGTCATATCCCTGAGCATATGCTACGGAAGTAAATTCCTTTGAAGCGGTAAGGGCATCCGAAACCTTTGAAGCATTTATGTGTGAACTTCCGCCACCCTGATAACGTGGTTCGGAAGCGAATTTTCCGATAAAGGCAATTTTCTTTTCAGCCGAGAGAGGAAGTATACCATTATTTTTGAGGAGAACAATGCTGTTTTCGGCAACTGTCTTTGCGAATGCGTGGTGCTTGTCACGGTCAAATTCGCACTTAATTCTGTTGTCGCAGAATTTAAATATCTTGTCAAGTATTCTTTCGACAGTCTTGTCAAGAACCTTTTCATCAAGAGAACCGTCTTTAACGGCTTCAACAATTTCCTTGTCATTAGTTCCGTAACTTGTGGGCATTTCGAGGTCAAGCCCTGCTTCAACGCCTTTAACTCTCTTATTCACTGCTCCCCAGTCGGACATTACATAGCCGTCAAAGCCCCATTCATCACGGAGAATTTCGGTGAGGAGGTGTTTATTTTCCGAACAGAAAGTGCCGTTTACCTGATTGTAAGCACACATTACCGTCCAGGGTTTAGCCTGTTTAATAGCTCTTTCAAATCCCGAAAGATAGATTTCTCTTAAAGTTCTTTCATCGACTTCAGATGAGCAGGACATACGGCGGTATTCCTGACTGTTGCAGGCGAAGTGTTTGATACTTGTGCCGACATTCTTTGACTGAACGCCGTTGATGTGGCTTGCGGCGATTTCTCCCGCAAGATAAGGGTCTTCCGAGAAATATTCAAAATTTCTGCCACAGAGAGGGGAACGCTTGATATTTACGGCAGGGCCGAGCAGAACGGAAACGTCTTCCGCCTGACATTCTTCACCGAGGTATTCGCCCATTTTTTCGATAAGTTCTCTGTCGAATGAGCAAGCTGTAGCACAGCCGGCAGGGAAGCAGACAGCCTTGATGCTTTCAAATACGCCAAGGTGGTCTTCATCACCTTTCTGGGTGCGGAGTCCGTGAGGGCCATCGCTTAACATTACTTCGGGGATACCGAGCCTTTCAACGCTTTTCAATGCCCAGAATGTGTTTCCGGAACACATTCCGGCTTTTTCTTCAAGTGTCATTTCGCTTACGAGTTTTTTAATATCTCTTGCCATGATTTTTTTCCGCCTTTCTGATTATTGTGAAAAATATATAGAAACGATAGATTTATTTTTATGAATTTGTCTGTTATGTTTCTTTTTTTATATTATAGCATGGGCGGATAAAATATTATATCATAAAGTAATCTTTTTTGTCATAAAAGAAATATGCTTATTAAGCGTGTAAAAACTGTATTGAAAATTGACAAAAATACTTTGTAAACTTACACAAAAAAACCATAGCCTTTTCATAAGATACTACTAAAAAACTGCCCAAAACGCAGAAAAGAATTTTTAAGATATTGATTTTTGATAAAGTTTCTGATATAATATAGAGGACAAAGATGTAACAGGCTTATATTTTTGTTTCTTCTCACTTTCACTTTCATATTTTGATAGACCTTGTACTTATCGGAAAAGTGCAGGGTTTATTATTACTGTTTTAAAGGAGCTTTGGAAATGAAGACTTTATATGTTTCAGACCTTGACGGAACTTTGCTGAGGAGTAATCAGAAGACTTCGGAGCATACTAATAAAGTGATAAACGAACTTGTCAGAGATGGAATGTTGTTTTCTTACGCAACTGCCCGTTCATATAATACCGCCCGGAAAGTAACCGATGGAATGACAGCGGAATTTCCCGTTATAGTCTACAACGGAGTTTTTATAAAGGACAGTCTGACAGGGGAGATATTGCTGAAAAACTTTTTTGACAGGGAAGAAATTGTCGGAGTTACGGAAGATATAATAAACAGTGGTATTATGCCGGTAATTTATTCATTTGTGAACGGAGAAGAAAAGTTTTCTTATATAGAGGGGAAAATAAATTCTTCCACAAGGGATTTTGTCGCTTCAAGAAAAGGCGATTCCCGTGACAGACCCGTTGGAAATATCAATGAGTTACTGGAGGGAGAAATTTTTTATATTACCTGCATTGACCAGTTCGAGAAGCTGAAAGTCTTTTATGAGAAATACAAAGAGAAATACCATTGTTTCTGCTACAGAGATATCTATTCAGGCGAATACTGGCTTGAAATAATGCCCCAAAATGCTTCAAAATCAAATGCAATAAGACAACTTGCGGACTTGCTGGAATGTGATTATATAGTTGTGTTCGGCGATGCGGTCAATGATATTGATATGTTCGAGATAGCAGATGAAGCTTATGCGGTAGAAAACGCCGTTCCCGAACTTAAAGGAAAAGCCACGGCAATAATAGGCTCAAATGATGATGACGGAGTTGCGGAATGGCTTCACGAACATATTAAAAAATTAAGATAAAAGCATTGCAAAAGTAAAATAGATATAGTATAATATCAAAGAATAAGGCATTAGCAATGGCTTACTAAAATACAAAAAGAAAAAGGAAGATATTGAAATGAAAAGAAAGGTTCTGATGGCAACAGCTTTTCTCATGGCTGTTATGTCCGTGGGTTGCGGTGGGGATAATTCTTCAACAGCTGACAATTCACAGACAACAACAACAACATCGACAGCTCTTGTGACAGAGCAGACAACGGGCGTGTCCGCCGATACTGCTGTAGGAACAGGAGTTGTAACGGGCGGAACTGATACCGGAACAGGCGTGGCAACAGGTATAGTTACGGATATTTCCGGAACGGAAACCGCTACTACAACGTCATCACAGACAGGCTACGGAATTATTGATACCTCTAAGATAGATTTTTCAGATGTTGAAAGCCTCGACAATACAAAACAGTGCTTTGGTTCAGGCGTAAACGTCAACGAAGACAACCGCCCGACAAATCCGGTTGCATTGCAGGAAAAGTATGGCGATATAGGCGGTTTGTTCATCGGAGAGAAGTCAAAGAATATTTACCTTACATTCGATGAAGGTTACGAAAACGGCTATACCGAAAAAATTCTTGACGTTCTGAAAGCTAAGAATTGTTCCGCTGTATTCTTCGTAACGATGGAATATGTACAGAGTAACCCGGAACTTATCACACGAATGATTAATGAAGGCCATGTAGTCGGAAATCACAGTGTACACCACAAATCAATGCCGGAGCTTACAACACAGGAGGATATTGCTGAGATAGCCGACTTGCACAATTATGTGTATGAAAACTTCGGTTACAGCATGAGCCTTTTCCGCCCGCCGATGGGAGAATTTTCAGAAAAGACTATTGCAATCGCAAACAAGCTCGGATATAAAACAACTCTCTGGAGCTTCGCATATAAGGATTGGATAACAGATGACCAGCCTGCAATTTCAGATGCTTATGCGAAAGTTACGGGTTCAGTACATGACGGGGCTTTGTATCTGCTTCATGCGGTTTCGTCTACGAATACGGCGATACTCGGAGATGTAATTGACAATTTCCGTTCACTCGGATATACAGTAGGAGCTTACAGATAAATATAAAAATTAAGGGGCAACCGCTTTAGGCGGTTGCCCCTTAATTTCTTTAAGAAAGAAAAAGTCATGAAAAGCGGAGATGGTGGGATTCGAACCCACGAGGCGTTTTACCGCCCAAACGATTTCGAGTCGTTCTCGTTATGACCTCTTCGATACATCTCCGTATTTATAAAAAGTTACCTATATATAATACAACTTTAACGGTGATTTGTCAAGTACTGAGCAAAATTAATTTTTTCCGGGGGGGGGGGGGGGGGGCCGCGGGGGGGGGGGGGGGCCCCCCCCCCCCCAAGGAAAAAAATAAAAAAAAATAATAATAAAAATTAGTTGTT
>URWK01000011.1 GCA_900551505.1 uncultured Ruminococcus sp.
TGTTTCTCTGGGGGTGGGGGTTGTGTCTTTTTCTATTTTTTTTTGTGTGGTGGTGCGTCCTGCCCGCGCGCCCCCCCCCCCCCCCCCGGCGCCCCCCCCCCCCCCCCCCCCCCCCCCTCAGTCCTTGGATAACGGGTATGTTTACCGTTCAGAAGATTTTTTAAATCGGATTAGCCCCAACTTTAAGGATATTAACCACCGTTAAAAGCTTTCACGCCCCACTTAAAAAGTTTTCATCAATCCGCCCTATAGTTTTGAAGTTATACCGCCGTTAAAAGCTTCCACGCCCCCACTTAAAAAGTTTTCATCAATCCGCCCCACAGTTTTGAAGTTATATCGCCGTTAAAAGCTTCCACACTCTGCACTTTTAAAACTTTCAAGCCCACCTCCACATCCTTCAGTATGGAATAAATACAGGCTGAAAGGAATATTATTGAAGTAAAAAATAAAAGGAGAGAAAATAATGCTGGGGCTTACGAGAACAAACGCAGAAAAACGGCTTAAAGAAGACGGCAGAAACGTATTGGAAAGCAAAAAGTCAGCCGGAGCAATAAAAATATTCTTAGGGCAGTTCAGGGACATAATGGTAATAATCCTCCTGTGTGCTACGGTAATATCCGTACTGCTTGGGGAAGTATGTGATGCAGTTACGATAATTCTGATAGTATTTCTCAATGCTGTTCTTGGATTCGTGCAGGAGTACAAGACCGAAAAGACACTTGAAACGCTCAGAAATATGACCACGCCGACTGCAAAAGTATACCGTGACGGGAAACTTGAGGAAATCAGTTCGGAAGAAATAGTTTGCGGAGATATAGTTGAAATGGAGGCAGGCGACAAAGTTCCGGCAGACTGCGTTATTACGGAGGCGGGAAATGTAACCGCCGATGAGTCAATTCTCACGGGTGAACCGATAGCAGTTCCGAAAAACAAGGGCAATGAATACGATACCGATAATTCGCTTAACAGGTCAACAATTCTCTACAGTGGTACGAACATTACAAGGGGTCATGTTCAGGCAAAAGTAATTGCCACGGGTAAGAACACTCAAATCGGAAAAATTTCAGGAATGATTGCGGATATTGAGGAAACAGGAACGCCCTTGCAGAAACGACTCGGAGAACTCGGAAAGGTAGTTGCAATTATCTGTATAGCGGTTTGCGTAGTGGTATTTCTTGCAGGAGTGATAAGAGGTGAACCGGTCTTTGATATGCTTCTTACAGGGATAACTATAGCGATTGCGGCGATACCCGAAGGGCTTCCCGCAACTGTTACAATAGCACTTGCTCTGGCGGTGAACAGAATGATGAGTGTGAACGCACTTGTAAATAAGCTTCACTCGGTCGAAACGCTCGGTTGTGCTTCCGTAATCTGTTCCGACAAGACGGGAACTATTACAGAAAATAAAATGACCGTTACGGAAATTTACACAGATGACAAGACTATTGAAGTAACGGGGCTTGGGTATAAAATCGCAGGTCAGATAAAATATGACGGTAATACGATAAATCCCGTTTCATGCCCTCCGCTTACAGAACTCTTTAAGTGCGGAATACTTTGCAATAATGCAGAGATAACCACCGAAAACACCATTGCCACAAGAAACAGGGGAACGCTTGACACGGTCGGAGAATGGAAAACCACAGGTGACGCTACAGAAATTGCGATACTGGTAGCGGGTGTAAAGGGAGGGATTACTGCCGGAAGCCTTAAATATGAATACAGACGTATTAATGAAGAACCTTTCGACAGTCAGACGAAAATGATGAATGTTACTGTAAGGAGCAATTCCGGAAGTATCACGACTTACATAAAAGGTGCTTCGGAAGTCATTATTCCAAAGTGCAGTTATATAATGAAAGGTAAGAATATTGAGAAACTCGGATATTCGGAGAGAAACAGGCTTGAAAAGACGGTTAACGATATGTCCGACAAGGCTTTGAGAGTAATAGCATTTGCGAAGAAGAACGACAGCGACAATGCGGACAGCGGACTTATATTTTTAGGGTTTATGGGAATGATTGACCCACCGAGAGAAGAAGCCAAAGAAGCTATAAGGCTTTGCAGAAAGGCAAGCATAAAGACAGTGATGATTACAGGCGACCACAGGAACACCGCTGTTGCAATCGCTAAAAAAGCAGGGCTTTTAATGGGCAAAAAGGCTATGACCGGCAAGGAGCTTGATGCACTGAGCGATGAAGAACTTGAGAATGTAATTGATGATTACACGGTTTTCGCAAGGGTAAGCCCTTCACACAAGTTAAGGCTTGTAAGGGCTTACAAGAAAAAAGGCAATATCGTAACAATGACCGGTGACGGCGTTAATGACGCTCCTGCCATAAAGGAAGCCGATGTAGGCGTTGCGATGGGGATAACGGGAACGGACGTTACGAAGGAATCCGCAGATGTGATATTGCTTGATGATAATTTCGCAACGCTTGTAAAGGCGGTAGAGCAGGGCAGAAGTATTTATTCAAATATCAGAAAGTTTGTGCGGTATCTGCTTTCATGTAATATAGGAGAAGTGCTTACAATGTTTCTTGGGATAGTGCTTGGATTACCGGTGGTGCTGTTGCCGACACAATTATTGCTTGTAAATCTGGTAACTGACGGATTGCCTGCGATAGCACTGGGAGTAGAACCGCTTGACAGGGAAGTTATGAAAAGACCGCCCCGTAAACTCAATGAAAGTTTCTTTTCGGGCGGACTGGGCTTCAAGATTATATTCAGAGGGATAATGATAGGGCTTTGTACACTTGGGTCATTCATGCTTATACTTAAAAGCGGAGCGGGAATTTCGACTGCAAGAACCGCAGGACTTATGACACTGGTAATTTCTCAGTTGCTTCATGTGTTTGAGTGCAAGGACGAAAAGGGAAATATCTTTACTGTTCATTACTTTAATAATATAAAGCTTATATTTGCAGTACTGGTTTCGGGAATAATAATTTTCGCATCTGTGTACTTTCCGCCTCTGAGAACTATATTTGAAACAGTTCCGCTGAATGCGGAGGAATTAGGAATATCTCTTGGTTTTGCGTTTATTATGCCGATAATCAATTGCATAGTAAGGGTTTAAAGGGACAAAATGCACAAAGATTTTACAGAAAATTTTTCTTGCAGGCTCTTGATTTTTTGTTTCCCGTGTGTTACAATATAAATCAAGCCGAAATGATAATATGAATTTCGGCGATGTTACGGAATGTAACACATAAGATTAAAAATACTTAAATCATGGAGGTAAAAATCATGGCTTATAAAATTTCTGACGAATGTCTCGGTTGCGGTACTTGTGCAGGTGAATGCCCGGCAGGTGCTATTTCTGAAGCAGACGGCAAATATGCAATCAACGCTGACGAATGTCTTTCATGCGGAGCTTGTGCAGGTGCCTGTCCTGTAGGAGCAATCTCTGAAGAATAATTCTTCACATTCAAATTAAAAACTCAACGGCATTCCTTTTCCGGAATGCCGTTTTTGATTAACTCAGACCAAAGCTTATTGAAAGAGCGGTGTTGACCTTGGTCATGGAATTCAGGTCAAGTTCACCCATTCTTTCTTTAAGTCTTTTTTTGTCAATGGTGCGGATTTGCTCAAGCAGTACAACGCTGTCCTTTGAGAGTCCGCATGAATCGGCTTCAAGCTCTATATGAGTCGGAAGTTTTGCTTTTTCACGCTGGCTTGTGATAGCAGCCGCAATAACTGTCGGACTATGCTTGTTTCCGACATCATTCTGAACAATAAGTACGGGTCTTACTCCGCCCTGTTCCGAGCCGACAACGGGACTTAAATCCGCATAATAAATTTCTCCCCTTTTTACAGACATAAAAGACACTCCCGATAAATAAAAATTAATGAAAACGGCGGAAAGCCTTGCATAAGTATTATTGACGGAAAGAAGCCGGTTTAAACATCACGGAAAATTTTTGTGGCTCATGGTTATAATATGCGGGTACTGCCTGAAAAGTAACACTTGCCGGATGGTATAATCAGCGGTTTTAAGGGTAATTCTAAGTACACTTTTTCTCAGAACTATAAAATTCAGAAAAATCATTTGATAATTCATAATAGTTATGTTATACTATAACAACAAGAGGCTTATTGAAAGCTGATACAAGATTTTTGATAACGGTGGTGAGAAATTGAACAGAAAATCGGTAATCGTATTCTTGCTGGAGATACTCACAACTCTTTTTCTTGGGGGGTGCGGGTTCAGTGCGGGAATTGATACGATGATGAAGCCTCCGAAACTGAATGTTGAACAGGAACAGATTTATTCGGCACTTACGGAGAGGATAGGTTCTAAAGTAAGCCTCAAATATCCCAAGTCAGGCGATTATCTTTCAGCATTTATTATTTCTGATATAGACGAAGAACCCACGAATGAAGCAATAGTTTTCTATGAACGTACAGGGCTTACAACAACTGATGAACCTTCACTGAGGATAAACATTCTCGACCAGAGAAAGAACGGTTGGGAATCTGTTTATGACTATGCGGTTGCGGACGGTTCGGAAATCGAGAAAGTTATGATTTCAAAGCTCGGCAGTTCCGATAAGTTCAATATAATTGTCGGTTACAGTACCATAAACCAGAGTGAGAAGAAAGTCGGCGTTTATCAATATGAAGACGGAGTACTTACAAATACTTTAAGCAGCCGTTATTCAATGATGGATATAACGGACATAGACGGTAACGGTCAGAATGAACTTCTGATAGTCAGCAACAAGAATGCTTCACAGCCTGCCCAGGCTCATATGTATATGTTGCAGAGTGACAATCTGCATTATATTGACGCAGTGGCGAACCTTAGCGAGAATGCCACGGAATACAGCAACATTATGTATGGTAAGGTCAATGACAAGACCACCGCAATATTCATTGACAGTATTGTGGGAACAGGTACGATACAGACGGAAGTTCTCTATCCGCAGGAACAGGAACTTAAAAAAGCTTTCACGGATACATCAGTCATTGCAAAGACTGTCAGACCTTCGAGTTACGCAAGTGCGGACGTAGACAATGACGGTCAGATTGAAATACCTGTTCCGGAAGTTTTTCTCGGTTATGACGATATGCCCGAAACGGAACAATTGCAGGCTACGGCGTGGTATATCTGCGAAAACGGAAGCCTTACAAGAAAATATTCGGGTTATTACAATACCTTACACGGCTATGCGTTTATGTTGCCAAGCAGGTGGCAGGGGCAAGTTACCATAAAAACAGATAATATAACCGATGAAATTATTTTCTGCAAATATGAGGGTGCTATAACCGACAATATGACGGAACTTATGAGAATTTCAGTGACTGACAGGAAACTGTCGGACAGCAAGCTTGAGGAAGGTTATCAGATAATCAGAACAAAAAGCGACACTGATTATATGGTTAGGATTTGCGAAAATGAGTCCGAACCACTGACACCGACCATAAGCGAAATAATGTTCAATTTTTTCCTGATTGAAAAATAATAGAAATGCAAAGAGAGAGTGAAGCAGATGAAAAAGATACTTGTATGTGAAGATGAAGACGTAATAAGGGACTTTGTGGTAATAAACCTTAAAAGAGCAGGTTATGAAGTAGTTGATGTAAATTGCGGAGAAGACGCACTTAAAACATTTGATGAGGCAAACGGCAGTTTTGATATAGCATTGCTTGATATAATGATGCCGGGAATAGACGGCTTTGCGGTCTGCAAGAAACTCAGGGAAAAGAGTTCCACACTCGGAATAATAATGCTTACCGCAAGGACTCAGGAAATGGACAAGGTCAGCGGTCTTATGATAGGAGCGGATGACTATATTACCAAGCCTTTTTCACCGTCCGAACTGACAGCGAGAGTTGACGCAATTTACAGAAGGGTATGCATGAGCTTTGCTAAACCGGAAAAAAATCCGGTTATCGAATCAGGGCCGTTCACGCTTAACCTAAAAAGCAGAACGGTTTCAAAGAACGGGAAACTTGTGGAACTCACGCAGGTTGAATATCAGATACTTGAATACTTCATGAGCAACAAGAATACAGCCCTTGACCGTTCAAGTATTCTCAATCATATCTGGGGCGAAAGCTATTTCGGCGATGACAAGATTGTTGACGTGAATATAAGAAGAATCAGAATGAAAATAGAAGATGAACCTTCAAACCCGAAATACATTATAACAATCTGGGGCTATGGCTACAAATGGAATGACAAACATTCGTCATAACCGCAGAAAAGAAGTGTGACAATGAAATTGAAGAAAAGCATCATAGGAAGATGGCTGTTCAATAATTTAAGTGTGGTTGTGATAATACTTTTCATAGCAGAAATAGCCTTTATCGTGTCCGCACAAAATTATTACTACAGCTCAGCCAAACAATATATGATTTCAAAAGTCAATGCGGTTGCGGGAATGTTGTCGAGGTATTCGGACGATACTTCAATTAATTTTTCCGTTGAAGTTCGCAACATGGTTGAAAATTTTTCCGACAAGGATAAAATCGAACTTATGGCGATAAACTCAAAGGGCAGAATAGTACTTACATCTTCGGGTTTTTCACCGCAGTCGGAACAGAAAATGCCCGATTACGATGAAGCTATGGAAGAATTTGAGGAAACGGCAACGGTTTCTCACGGGTACTTTGTGGGGAAATCCGAAAACGGCGAAAAGATTATGGCGATAACTTACCCGATAATCTCAATGAACATAAACGGCGAATATTCGGCGATAAGGGCGGTTGTTTCGCTGACTGACATAGATGACCACCTTACAATGCTTATACTTACCGTAACGGCTGTATGCATTGCGATAATGCTTATACTTATTTCATCGGGAATATACTTTATTTCTTCGATACTCACGCCGATAAAGCAGATAAGCGAAACTACCGCTAAATTTGCAAAGGGCGACTTCAGCGAGAGGATAGAAAATGACAGCGAAGACGAAATAGGTAATCTCTGTACCGCAATAAATCATATGGCAAATGAACTTTCAGTAGCGGAGAATATGAAGAATGAATTTATTTCCTCCGTATCGCACGAACTGAGAACACCGCTTACGGCAATAAAGGGATGGGCGGAAACCTTGAAAGAGGATAATGACAAGGAAACCACGGACAAGGGTATCAGGGTAATTGTCAATGAAACCGAAAGACTTTCACAAATGGTTGAGGAATTACTTGACTTTTCCAGAATGCAGAACGGCAAATTCAGGCTTGAGATGGCGGAAATGGACGTTCTTGCGGAACTGGGCGATGCGGTACTTATCTATGATGAGAAGTCAAAGCGTGAAAATATAGAGCTTTTGTATGATGAACCCGAAATGTTGCCTTTCGTGTACGGCGACAAGAACAGAATAAGACAGGTCTTTATAAATATTATCGACAATGCTATAAAGTATTCGGATAAAGGCGGAAAAGTCGTTGTTACCGCCACGCAGTCGGGCGAGAATGTCAGAATTACCATAGCTGATAACGGTTGTGGCATAAAGGAAAGCGACCTCCCGAAAGTAAAGACAAAATTCTATAAAGCTAACCACACAAGGAGAGGTTCAGGCATAGGGCTTGCAGTGGCGGACGAGATTATAACAATGCACGGCGGAACTCTGGAAGTGAAAAGTAAAGAAAATGTCGGTACAACCGTTATAATAACCTTATCGCCATCACATAAAAATCAGCAATCCGAAAACTGAGGAAAGGAAATTTAAATGTCGGAACAGAGGAAAGAACATAAATCAAAAATCGGTGGGCAGGCTCTTATTGAGGGCGTAATGATGAAAGGTATTTATCATTCGGCGATGGCTTGCAGATTGCCGGACGGAGAAATAGACGTTGAAGTATGGGACGAAAAGAACGGTAAAAATATGCCTTGGTACAGGAAGACCCCGATAATAAGGGGAAGTTTTAACTTTGTAAGTTCCATGACTGATGGTTACAGATGCCTTATGAAATCGGCAGAAAAACAGATGACAGATGACGGAAGCGGTGAAGAACCCGAAACAAAACTTGACAAATGGCTTGATGAGCATATCGGAGAGAAATTTATGAGTGTCTTTTCAGTTATAGCAATGATTTTCGGATTTGCCCTCTGTCTGTTTCTGTTCAAGTTTCTTCCGATGAAAGCGGTAAGCCTTATGGGCGGATTTCTCACTGACAGAATAGCTAAAACATTTGTGGAAGGTATAATTAAAATAGCAATCTTTGTGGGATATCTTGCGGTGATAGCACAGATGAAGGACATGAAACGTACTTATGAATATCACGGTGCGGAACATAAGACTATAGCCTGTTATGAAGCAGGTGACGAACTTACGGTAGAGAATGTGAAGAAGTATACACGTTTTCATCCACGTTGCGGAACAAGTTTTATGATTATCACATTACTGGTAAGTATCTTTGTGTTTTGCTTTATTCCATGGACAAGTATGATTACAAGGTTCATTACGCAAATTATACTTTTACCGCTGATTGTGGGAATTTCATATGAATTTATAAAGCTTGCGGGAAGAACGAATAACGCCTTTACAAGAATAATTTCAGCTCCGGGGCTTTGGGTACAAAGGCTTACCACGAGAGAGCCGGACGGTGAAGAAATAGCGGTAGCCATTGAAGCGATGAAACCTTGTATACCTGAGAACCCGGAGGATGACCAATGGTAACGGCAGGAGAATTATATAACAATCTACGAAGCCGTCTGAAAACCGCAGGTACAGAAGATTACACTTTTGAGGCAAGGTGTATGATTGAGCAGGCACTCGGAATAAGGTTTGAGAAGATACTTGTAAACAGGGATATGGAGATAAGCAGGAAACAGCTTGACATAATAGAAAAGATGGTTCAGCAGAGGGAAAAAGGCTTTCCGCTACAATATATCCTCGGGGAATGGGAATTTTACGGGCTTGATTTCAAGGTAGGAACGGGAGTTCTGATACCGAGAGCGGATACGGAAACACTTACAGATTATGCACTTGAGGAAGCGAGAGAAAACCCATGCGGACAAGTAATTGACCTTTGTAGCGGTACAGGTTGCATAGCGATTGCAGTTGAGAAGAATATTGAAAAGCCTTGTTCAGTGTATGCGATTGAAAAATCCGGAAAAGCTTTTGAATATCTGCTTGAAAACATAAAAATAAACGATTCTGAAGTAAAACCGGTTAAAGCTGATGTACTTTGTCCCGAAACCGCAAGGCAGTATAAGGATATTGACATGATAGTTTCAAATCCGCCTTATCTGACAGAGAATGACATGAATAACTTGCAGAAGGAAGTTACATTCGAGCCGGAAATGGCATTAAGAGGAGGATTTGACGGACTGGATTTTTACAGGAGGATAACGGAATTATGGAAAGATTCACTGAAAAAGGGAGGGATTATAGCTTTTGAAATCGGGATAAATCAGGAAAATGACGTTTCAGAAATTCTCATAACAAATAATTTTGATAAAATTCAGTATAAACGTGATTTAAATGGCGTAATAAGGGTTGTAGGAGCGAGAAAAATATGATACAATATACAATTGGAGAGCTTGAAAATATATTGAAAGTAAAGTTTCCTGAAAGTTTCCATAAAATATATGATACCGGAGCAATGCAATGGCTTACACGGAAAGATGACGAAACGGAAATATCGGCAGACAGTTTTTTCTATAATCTTGACTGGGATTTCAATATGCTGAAATTTTCCGAAATACCTGAAACGACAGAGTATTTATATAAACATCTTGACACGGAAAGGCTTATGTTCAGGTTAGTACCTTTTGCGGAAACGGCGAACAGGGATATTTACTGTTTTGCATATGACGGGGACAATGAACCTTTCATAGTATGCATTGACACCGACAATGCGGAAGATGCGGAATTTTCAGCGGAAGACTTCGGAAACCTTGTGTTTCAGAGGCTGGCTCTTGCCATAACCGACCTTGTTACAGATGAAGAAGATATTGCAAAGATAAAGGCACATATAAAGTTCTTGCCGGAGGAGTATCAACAGATGTTCATTGAGCAGGATATTGACAGAATAGAAGACGCTTTTTCGGAATACGATGTGTTGAGAATTATTGACATATACAAAAACAAATAAAAGGAGAAATCTTATGGCAAAAGAATTGAAAACAAAAACGTCATCTTCGGCATCAGACGAAAAAAAGAAAGCTCTTGAAAATGCAATGGCACAGATTGAAAAGATGTACGGAGCGGGAGCGGTAATGAAGCTTGGGCAGACGAAAAGCCTTAATGTAGAAGCCGTTCCGACCGGTTCAATGACACTTGACCTTGCACTTGGGATAGGCGGAGTACCGAGAGGAAGAATAGTGGAAATTTACGGCCCTGAAAGTTCAGGAAAGACTACCGTTGCACTTCACATAATCGCAGAAGCCCAGAAGCTTGGGGGAGAAGTCGCATTTATAGATGTGGAACACGCACTTGACCCGGTATATGCGGCGGCACTCGGAGTGGACATTGATAATCTCATAGTTTCCCAGCCTGACAGCGGAGAACAGGCACTTGAAATAGCGGAAGCACTTGTGCGTTCAGGTGCAATTGATGCGATAGTGCTTGACTCGGTAGCGGCAATGGTTACAAAGGCGGAAATTGACGGAGATATGGGTGATACTCATGTGGGACAGCTTGCAAGGCTTATGTCGCAGGCGATGAGAAAGCTTACATCGGTCATTTCAAAATCAAACTGTGTGGCAATATTCATAAATCAGGTGAGAGAAAAAATAGGCGTTATCTACGGAAACCCCGAAACTACTCCGGGTGGACGTGCCTTGAAATTCTATTCATCTGTAAGAATCGAAGTAAGAAGAGGTGAGGCTATCAAGAACGGCGGTGAAGTCATCGGCAACAGAACCAAATGTAAAATTGTCAAGAATAAGGTCGCTCCTCCGTTCAAAGAATGTGAATTTGACATAATGTACGGTCAGGGTATTTCAAGAGTCGGTGAAGTGCTTGACCTCGCAGTCGAAATAGGAGTAGTAAACAAGAGCGGTGCATGGTTCAGTTACAACGGTGCGAAGCTCGGACAGGGTCGTGACAATGCCAAGGAAGTATTGAAGAATAACCCCGAAATGATGGCGGAAATCGAAAAGGCAGTAAAGGCAAGAGCTTCAGAAGTTTCAATGATTTCAAAGAGAAGCAAGAAAATGGCGGAAATAAAGGAAATGGCTTCAAAGGCTCTCGAACAACAGACAGAAAAGAATAACAGCGATGAAAATTTTGAAGAATTTACACCAAAGACGGCAGAAGACACTAAAACCGAAGAGGTTAAAAAATCATAATGAGAAAGGAATATTATAATTATGCAGATTACCGGAATTGATAACTACAAAGGCAAAATTTTTACAGTATCACTTGACGTTGAAAAGAAGGTTAACATTCACAATGAGGTTATTCTGGAACATGACCTGAAAATCGGTTCAGAAATCGACCTTGAAGAACTCAAGAAGATAATGAAGGAATCAGACCTGAAATGTGCCTGGGAAAGAGCATTGAACATTCTCGACCAGAGAGACCACTCTTACACGGAAATGTATAACAAGCTTGAAAGAACATTCTCAAGCGATGTGTGCTACGAAACACTTCAGAAGCTTGTTGAACTCGGCAAGATTGACGACAGACGTTATGCGAAGGAACTGGCAAGAATCTATATCGAAGTTAAGCACTACGGCGTTTACAAGGCTACTTACGAAATGCAGAGCAGAGGACTTGACAAGGAACTTATCGAACAATCACTTGCACTGTATGAAAAGCTTTCACCGGCAAGACTCGAAATGCTGATTGAAAGAAAGTATGCTCCGAACCTTACAAACGAAAACGGCGAAATTGACGATATGGGCGTAATCAAGGTAAGAAGTGCTTTAATGCGTCAGGGCTTCCCGTTTGAACAGGTAAACAATGCTATTGACAAGTATCTTATAGATACTATCGGTGTAGGAATAAACTGATTTTTCCCGTGGCGACCACTATTTAGGAAGGTCGCCTGAATTCAAGGGGGTTTCCTGTTACGGAAGCCCCCTTAAATTATTAAAGATAAAAGGGACTTGACCAGAACAGGCAAAAATATTATAATCATTATAAACGCCTTGAAAATGAGCGTGTAAAATAATACACATTGAAAGGATTATCAGGAGGTAGAAAATTGTTAAGAGAACCATCAAAGATAAAAGTAGGATTAGTTTCATTGGGTTGTTCAAAGAACCTTGTAGATTCGGAAAGACTGCTTTTTAAAATCAGACAGCACGGTTGTGAACTCACTACAGATGCAGGCAATTCAGATATAGTTATAGTGAATACTTGCGGGTTTATCCAGTCGGCTAAGGAAGAAGCAATAGAAACGATTCTTGAATTCGGTAAGCTTAAAGAAGAAGGCAGAATAAAGAAAATTATCGTAACGGGTTGCCTCGCCGAAAGATACAGAGAAGAAACCGCAGAACTTTTCCCTGAAGCCGATGCCGTTATAGGAATAGGTAAGAATGAAGATATTACTAACGTCATTGACAAGGTGCTTACAAATGAAAGAGTTATTGAATTCGGCAGAAAAGATGACTTGCCTGTAACCGGCGACAGAATAATTTCTACATTGCCGTTCTTTGCGTATATCAAGATAGCCGAAGGTTGCGACAACTGTTGTACTTACTGTGCTATTCCGTCAATAAGAGGCAGATACAGAAGCGTTCCTAAAGAAGACGTTATAAAAGAAGCTGAGTGGCTTGCAGAAAACGGAGTTACCGAACTTATACTCATAGCACAGGACACAACGAATTACGGAAAAGACCTTTACGGAAAGAGCGAACTTGCAAGTCTGATGAGGGAACTTTGCAAGATTGACGGCATAAAATGGATTAGAACACTTTACTGTTATCCTGAAAGAATTACAGATGAACTGCTTGATACAATGGCTCAGGAAGAAAAAATAGTAAAATACCTTGATATTCCGATTCAGCACTGCAATGAGGAAATTTTAAGGCAGATGAACAGAACAGGCAATAAAGAAGAGTTGCTGAACCTTATGAATCACATCAGGGAAAAGATACCGAATGTTATTCTCAGAACTACTCTTATCACAGGCTTCCCCGGTGAAACAAAAGAACAGTTTGAAGAACTTGCGGAATTTATAAAGGAAGTCGAATTTGACAGACTGGGCTGTTTCCCGTATTCAGCGGAAGAAGGAACTATTGCGGGAGAGATGGAAAACCAGATTGACGAAGACGTTAAAATTCACAGAGCGGATATTCTCATGGAACAGCAACAGATTATAAGCGAAAGAAAGCTTGCAAAGAAACTCGGAACAGTTATGGAAGCGGTAGTTGAAGGGTTCGACAGATACGGAGAATGTTATTTCGGCAGAACCAGAGAAGACGCTCCGGACATTGACGGAAAGATATTCTTTGACAGTGATGACAGGCTTGAAATAGGTCAGTACGTTAAGGTTAAAGTAACGGAAACACTTGACTATGACCTTACGGGAGAGGTAGTAAAGGAATGAATTTACCGAATAAACTGACACTGCTGAGAATAATTCTTGTGCCGTTTTTTGTGCTGTTCATGTATCTGAAAATTCCGTATGCGTATTTTTATGCACTTGGGATATTTGCGATAGCTTCAAAAACAGATGCACTTGACGGCAAGATAGCGAGGGCAAGAAACCTTATAACGAATTTCGGGAAGTTTCTTGACCCACTTGCCGACAAGGTACTTGTAATATCAGCGTTGGCGTGTTTTGTGGAGCTTGGATTTATGAGTGCGATACCGCTTATAATAATAGTGGCGAGAGAATTTATGGTTTCAGGGCTAAGGCTTGTAACGGCGAATGAAGGAGTAGTTGTTGCGGCGGGAATATGGGGAAAGCTGAAAACGGCTTTTACAATGGTGACAATAGTCATTGCATTATTTCTTGAAGGTATAAACTTTTCGGGAGCAGGGCTTATAATAACGATATTAATATGGATTTCAACGTTGCTGACGATAATTTCAGGGTTGGTGTATCTAAAGGGCTATTGGAAATATATTGATACCGACAAGTAACAGTCGGAATAGACCTTGGAATTAAAGACCTTGCAACAGTAAGCAACTTTGAAAAGCCTTTCGGAAACATAAACAAAATGCAGAGAGTACGCCGGTTAAAGAAACAATTGCGTAGATTACAACATCAGGTTTCAAGAAAGTATGAGCAAAACCGCTCAGGTAATAAATATTTCAAAACAAACAATATCTTGAAACTTGAAAGAAAAATCAAACTTCTGCATATAAAACTTTCTGATATTCGCCTTAACTATCTTCATCAAGTGACAATCGCTATAGCGAAAACCAAGCCGTATCGAATTGTCATGGAAGATTTGAATGTTAGCGGAATGATGAAAAACAAACACTTGTCGAAAGCAATTTCAGAACAAGGCTTTGCGAAATTCATCGAACTTATGAAATACAAAGCTGAAAGATTTGGAATTGAGTTTATACAAGCAGACAAATTCTTTCCATCAAGCAAAACTTGTTCTCATTGTGGAAGTATTAAAAAAGATTTGAAGCTTTCTGAAAGAACTTATCATTGCCCTTGTTGCGGTTTTACAATTGACCGTGACAAGAACGCAAGCATTAATTTAGCAAATTATAAATTAGCGTAAAACTACTTACAAACAAAGTCACGTTAATATGTAGGTGATGATGACACCGAATTTACGCTTTTGGAGTGTCACACAAACGGGAGTAGCAATATTGCAAAACCAGACACGTTGAAGAAAGAAGCAAACTTTGTTGTTTTTATAAAGAATTATAGAGTTTACACATCAGAAATACGGTATCCGAGAGAGGAAGATTGTTTTGTTTCGTCAGTTGAAAGAAGACATAGCATTGATAAAGGAGAGAGACCCGGCTGCAAGAAGCAGTTTTGAAATCTGGCTGACTTATTCCGGACTTCATGCTATACACAGTTACAGAGTGGCACATTGGTTCTATAAGAAAAAGATGTTCACAATGGCACGAATAATTTCACAGAGTTCAAGGTTCTGGACGGGAATTGAAATACACCCCGGTGCTACTATCGGAAAAGGTCTTTTCATAGACCACGGAATGGGAGTGGTAATCGGCGAAACCGCAGAAATAGGTGACAATTGCCTTATATATCAGGGGGTTACGCTCGGCGGTACGGGTAAAGACAAGGGCAAAAGACACCCGACTATCGGAAACAATGTGATGATTGGGTGCGGTGCTAAAGTCCTCGGACCTTTCAAGGTGGGCGACAATGTGAAGATTGCCGCAAATGCCGTGGTGCTTGAGGAAGTTCCCCCGAATTGTACGGCGGTCGGAGTTCCTGCAAGGATAGTCAGGAGAGACGGGAAGAAAGTTGAGGAAGCCGTTTGCAATGAACTTGACCAGATTCATATTCCTGACCCTGTTTCAATGGAATTCTGCAAGATGCAGTGTAAAATTGAAAAACTCGAAAAGGAACTTGAGAAAGAAAAACAGAAAAATAAGTAAGTTACAACGGGGATTTTCAGAAATCCCCGTTAAAACATGATATAAGAAAAGGAGATGCATTACTATAACTGTTTCTATAGATAAAAAAAGAGGTATAATTGCCTCGCTGATAACTTTAGCAACAGGAATTATAACATTGCTGAATATTGACTTGTATACAGTGAGTGACAAATTCAATACCGCAAGCTTCGTTGAAACAATGGTTATGCTGGTGGTATTTTTCGCAACAGCGTTTTTCAGGACGGAATTTAAAAATCCGAAAGCCGAAAAGACAATAACAACAATATGGTTTTTTGCTTCGGCACTCTGGGAAACCGAAATGTCGAGGCAGGTTCTTAACGGGACATTTACGCCGTGGACGAAGACCTTTTATATAAATATGCTGATATATCTCTTTATACAGACGGTAATTTTCGTGCTGTGTGCAAATGTGAGAATATCGGTAGGTATAACTTCAACGGCAGTATGCATATATTCGGCAGGTACAGAGATAATAACGGCATTGAGAGGAACACCGATAATGCCGAGTGATTTCTTTTCGATAAAGACCGCTATGAAAGTTGCAGGCAATTATGAAATTTCACTTTCAAAGGGCATTATATCGGTAATAATTTGTTATATGGCACTTATTATGTTCAACAGCCATATGACAGGTAAGTATGAAAAGAGAGGGCTTAAACTCAGATTCGGAAGCCTTGTGACAGCCTGCTGTATGCTGGTCGGAATATTCATGACGGACAAGGACGCTTGCGACAGGCTCGGAATGTTCCATCAGTACGAGATAAACAGGAAGTACGGAATTGCTTACACAATGTACATGAACCTCAGAAGAATGAAAATTACAGAACCTGACGATTACGATTCAAAGGAAGTGTTCAGTCTTTTTGAGGAAACCCAGACGGACGCAAGCGAAAAAGTACACCCGAATATTATAGCGATTATGAATGAAAGCTTTTCGGATTTGAATGTAGTCGGAAACGTGGTTACAAACAAGGAAGTTCTGCCGTTTATAGACAGCCTTGACGACAGCGACAGTAATGTAATAAAAGGCAATATGCTTGTATCGGTGTTCGGAGGCAATACCTGCAATTCAGAATTTGAATTTCTGACAGGGCTTTCAATGTTCTGGTTTCCAACGGGAAGTATTCCGTATATGCAATACATAAGAAACCACGTTGACACAATTTGTACGGACCTTAAAGACTACGGTTACAAGACTGTTGCGGTTCATCCTTTCTGGGCTAAGAGCTGGAAAAGAGAATCAATTTATCCGCTACTTGATTTCGATGACTTCATAAGCGGTGAAGACTTTGCACTTGAAGAAATCAAGAACGAGATAGATAATGACTGGGACGCAAGAGAATTTGGCAATGGACTTGAATATGTGAGAAGTTTCATAAGTGACAGTAACGAGAACTTTATAAAAGTTTATAAAAACTAAAAAAGTTCTCAGCTGGGTATGTTCGGAAACGAGCATAGCACACAAATTGAATTGCAGGTAATGCCTAAAGCCTTACACCACAATAGCGGAGAAATCACGTTATGAAGGTACGAAAGTAGAAACAACGTAAGGATGGACATAAGGTTAAATCCTAAGTGTCTGA
>URWK01000012.1 GCA_900551505.1 uncultured Ruminococcus sp.
ATATTTTATTAATTTTTTTTTTAAAATTTAATTCTGGGGGGCCACCCCTTTGGGGGGTCGCCCCCTGTTTACTTAAAGTTTAAGGTTACTGTCCATTCCGAACCTTTCAGCCTTGTAATTTACAAGCATTATGTAAATCTCGTGTTTTTCATTCTCAATTGCGTATTGAATACATTCGTCAATATTTTTTCGTGTAAAGAAATCTTTTTCCGCCATAAGACTGCTCAGTGTTTCGATATCATTACTGTCAATCAAACCGTGGTTTACAATCCCGGCGAAATTATTTATTATGTAAGCCCTCATATTTTTGCCCTTGAGCGATAAAATATATTTTGTTACCCTGCTGTTATATTCCGAGAAATTCCTGTTGATAATTGTATACATCAATTGTGATATGTTAACTTTCGCCTCTTTAACGTTAATCTCTGTAAGTTTTCCGATTTTTATTGTTTCAAGGCTCATACAGCCGTCAAACACTCTCATGCCGATTCTTTTCAGGCTGTCAGGCAATATTACTCTTCTCAGTGATTTGCATTCATTAAATATATCATTGTCAATTTCTTTTACGTTTTTGGGAATTACTATTTCTTCAAGGCTTATGCACTTCTCGAATGCCGCATTTCTGATTGCTTTTACATTTTCGGGAACAGTTATTTCTTTAAGGCTTTCACAACCATTAAATAAAGCCATATTTATCTGGGTCAGACCTTCAGGAAGTCTTATATAAGTTAGATTTCTGCACCCTCTGAAAGCATAAAATGCAATATCCGTTACACTGTCGGGAATGATTATACTTTTTATTTTTTTATGGTTTCCGAAAACGACAGCCCCGATTTTCCTTACACCGTCAGGCACTACAATATTTTCTTCCAGTTCGTATGAAGTCGACAAAAGTGTTCCGTTTTCTATTCTAAGTTCCATAAACTTCTCCTTTATGCAAGCGACACAACACTTGTAAAGTGTTGTGTCGCTTGATTTTATTCTTCAGGCGTTATATAAATAGTCTGTTCGTGGGTAAAAATAACTTTTCCCGGCTTCGAGCCTACAGGCTTTTTAACATATTTTACGAGCGTATAATCAACGGGGACTTGTGAAGAATTTTTAGCCTTGCTGTGTTTCACGGCTATAATTCCCGCTTCTTCAATAGTTCTGTCGGGCGGAGTTTCGCCGTTTGTCACGATGATGACGTGAGAACCTGCAATGTTTCTTGTGTGTAGCCATATGTCAAGCTTTTCAGCGGTTTTCAGTGTAAGTTTGTCATTCTGTCTGTTATTTCTGCCCACAAGAATCTTATATCCGTCCGAAGAAGTATATTCTATAGGCGGTTTCTGTTTAGGCGGATTTCCTTTAAGCTTCACGGACTTTATATAGCCCTGCTCGGCAAGTTCAAGCCTTAATTCTATAACTTCGTTTTCTGTTTCTGCCCTGTTCAGAGCGTCAAGAACCGTATCAATATATTTAAGTTCTTCTTCACCTGCTTCAATCTGTTCCGCAAGTTTCTGTTCTGCGGTAAGAGCCTTTCTGTATTCGGAATAATATTTCTGTGCATTCTGCGAAGGTGTAAGTCTTTCATCAAGCTTAATTTCCGTCATCGGACAACTTTCATCATAGAAATTTTCCAGAACAACTTTTTTATCGCCTTTTTTAAGTCTGTAAAGGTTTGCGGAAAGCAAATCGCCACAGAGCTTCAATTGCTCCTTGTTCCCACACTCCATAAGTTCCTGTCTCTGATTGGAAATTCTCCTTGTGATACGCTCGGAAAGCGAAGTAAGCAGTTTAAAAAGGTCGTTTGCCCTCTGGTGAAGCCTTGCCATGCTGTCACGTTCCGCATAGAATATATCAAGCGTCTGTGAAGAATTTTCGCATTCCTGCAATTGCATCAGACTTTCATATTGTGTAAGCCTGATAAACGAAAATTCTTTAAGGTCTTTTTCGGGCGTTCTTACTATGCAGTAATCTCCGTTCCCGTCAAGCAGTTTGTTTCTTGTATCGTTTATTACTTCAAAGAGTTCATCAATATTTTTTTCAGTAAGTTCCGCCGAAGTAGTATGTGTATTGCCAAGTGTACGAAATGACCATTCTCTCGCAAGAACCGGCGAAATTCCTTCAAACGTCTTTACAAGCACCTTTGAAAGTTCCTGTTGCTTGTCTGCAAGTGCCGTTTTAAGTTCTTCCCTCGTGAAGCTGAATACCGACAATCTTTCATCACGGTGCGGAAAGCAATATTTCATTCCCGGAAGTACCATTCTTTCTCTTGACATCTCGCCGTCTACACGCTTTATACTGTCGATAATTCTTCCGTCCTGATTGAGAACTATAAGATTTGAATACTTTCCCATTATCTCCGCCACAAGTGTTATTATTACCATATCGCCGAGCTCATTTATACACTCGAAATCAAACATCAGTATTCTTTCAAGCCCGTCCTGTCTGATTGCTTTAAGCTTTCCGCCCCCGAGGTGTTTCCTGAGAAGCATACAGAACATAGGCGGTGCTTTCGGGTTATCAATCGCAACATTTGTTATATGAACTCTTGCATTTGTCACAGATGCAGAAATCAAAAGTTTCTTTATTCCTCCGCCTGCTCTCATGGCAATTATTATTTCATCTCTTGAAGGCTGATAAACCTTGTCCACCCTTGAACCTATGAGAAATTCCGTTTCTATCCTCACAAGGCTGAGAAATGCCCCGTCAAGTGCCATAATCTTTCATCTCCTTTTAATTCTATGTTCAGATAAGTATTTGTAATCTGAAAGTTTGTGAGGGGCGACGGCTCGGTTTTCGGAAAACTAAAATATACCTGCAAAAGAGCCGTCGCCCCCTGTTTTCTGCCGAAAAGTTGAAACCTTATACAAAGTCGGTGCAGTCCCTGTTATTTTCCGCAATCTCGACTTCTGTATTAATCAGCTCGGCTTGTAAAAGTTCTTTCAAGGTTTCCATAGCAAGTGTTTCGGTATAATAATGACCGCAGTCAAAAAGGACTATTCCAAGTTCTTCTGCTTTAAGCCATACATCATGCTTCACATCTCCGGTTATATATGCATCCGCACCTGTCGATTTGACAAGCTCAAGCAATGAACCGCCCGAACCTGAACAGTAAGCTATTTTCTTAACGGGCTTTTTAAGGTTTCCGTATCTTACAGCCTTACAGCCGAAAGTCTTTTTAAGGGTTTCCGCAAGCCCTTTAATATCTTCTGTTTCATTTTTAAGTTCGCACACTCTGCCGAATCCGATAGTTTCGGAAACCGTTTTTTCAAGCGTTTCATAATTTTCAGTAAGCCCGAGCGATTTATCAAGCATACCGAAAATTATATCATTCATTCCGCCCTTTGTAATATCCAGAGGTGTATGAACGCAGATTGCGGAAACCGAATTTTTAATAAGCGAATATACCGGGCTTGTTGTCGGAATGTTCTTTAAGGGACTGAAAATTACAGGGTGATGAGAAACTATAAGCTGTGCATTTTTCTTTACGGCTTCTTCAATCACACTGTTTGTAATATCGAGCGAAACAAGGACTTTTGAAATCTTCTGATTTCTGTCGCCGACCAAAAGCCCTGAATTGTCCCACTTTTCCTGATAACTGAACGGTGCGAATTTGTCTATTATATCATAAGCGTGTCCGACTGTTTCCGAATAGTCTTTTATATTTTCCATAGTCATTTTCATATCCTCCGCTTTTCTGGCAAGTTCTGTGTTTATATTCCTGCTCTTTTTAAGGCTCATAAGTATAAGTTCATATTTCTTTTTTCTCTTTTCGGCATATTTCAAAGAGCTTTCGAGAGTGTAGTCAAATTTCCCTGTTTCTGCTGACTTTTCTGAAATCTCAAATCTTATGCCCGTATATTTTACTGACATAACCGTATAAATAAAGTCCTTCTCCTGTACAGCCGTTTCGCTTTCCAGCCTGAAGCCGAGCAAGTATAAATTTTTTCTTAGCAAATCCGCTTTAGTCATGGGCTGTAAGATGAAATTCCTGTTCCTAAGACCTAACGGACAATTTTCAAGTATCTTAATAATAGTTTCTCCGCCCATTCCCGCAATAACTATATCTGTTATCGGCTCTGTTTCGGGGATATTATTCAAGCCGTCCGAAATTATAAGTTTTGTCTTTTCGCTCACCCCGTATTTTTCGGCTGTACGCCTTGCATATTCAAGAGGTTTTTCCGCTATGTCGGAAGCTATCGCCATTTCACATTTTCCGCTCTGTATAAGGTATGCAGGCAAATATCCGTGGTCCGTACCTATGTCGCAAATATAATTGCCCTTTACTTTTTTCGCACATTCTTCAAGTCTGTTGTCAAGTTTTATCATTTAATAGTATCACTCCGTTTCTGATATGTAAACTTTATAATTCAAACAATACGTTTTCTGTTTATATACCTGTCCTTTTTAAGGGTTTCGGGGGGGGGGGGGGGGGGGGGGGGGGGGGCGGGGGGGGCGCCCCCCCCCCCCCCGCCCAAAAAAAAAAAAAACAATTTTTTTTTTCATTAATCCCAGTGGTTGTTGGGGGGGGGGGGCCCCCCCCGCGGGGGCCCCCCCCCCCCCCCCTAAACCCCCGATTCCGAAAATTTTCTGTATTTAAATTTTTTCTGCTGTCCGATTTCTACAAATTATTCGCCCCTTTAGCTATAAAATAAATATAAACCTATTTATTGGAAAGGAGTCTTTGATTTGGACATTGAAATAATTTCTGAAGTCGGTACTCTTATAGTTTACCTGAGCGGAGAGCTTGACCACCACGCCGCAAAGGAAATAAGAAACAGAATTGACCTCGCAATCTCTGTGCATAAACCTGATGAATTGATTCTTGATTTTGAAAAAATAATGTTTATGGACAGTTCGGGAATAGGGCTTGTGATGGGACGTTTCAAGAAGATGCAGGAAACAGGCGGTAATGTAGTTATCCGGAATCCGTCACCGCATATCAGGAAAGTTCTGAAAATCTCCGGCATCGACCGACTGGCAAAAATAACCGTATAGGAGGTGTAATTATGAAAACACTTAATCAGACCAAAATCAATTTTCTAAGCCTTTCGGAAAATGAAAGTTTCGCTCGTACTGTTGTTTCCGCATTTGTCACACAACTTGACCCGACCGTTGAAGAAATGGTTGAAATCAGAACCGCTGTTTCAGAAGCGGTAACAAATTGTATCGTTCACGCTTACAAAAACCGTACAGGCAATATAGAAATGTCACTTAAAATCCTTGAGGGAAATGAAATTTACATAAGGATAAAAGATGCCGGTTGCGGAATTGCAGATATCAAAAAAGCTGTTGAACCATTGTTCACCACTTCCCCGAATGAAGAAAGGGCAGGGCTTGGGTTTTCCGTTATGGAAAGCTTCATGGACAAGATGCAGGTCAGAAGCAAAACCGATTCGGGTACAGTTGTAATAATGCGGAAAAAAGTCGGAGCATAGCTTATGGAAGATGAAGATTTCATACAGAATAATCTTGGGCTTGTACATCTCTGTGCGAATAAATTCAGAAACAAGGGTATTGAATATGAAGAAATGTTCTCCGCAGGCTGTATAGGGCTTGTGAAAGCAATGAAAGCTTTCGACCCGTCCAGAAATGTGAAATTCTCAACTTACGCCGTCCCCGTAATCCTCGGAGAAATAAAGTGCCTTTTCCGTGACGGCGGAAGTATCAAGGTAAGCCGTAAAATAAAGTCCCTTTCTATACATATTTCAAGGGAACGTGAACGCTTTTCAAAAAATTACGGGAGAGAACCCACAATAAGCGAACTTTCCGAAATCCTGAATGTTTCCGAATCCGAAATAGCGGAAGCCGTTTCGGCAGGCTTGCCGACTGTTTCATTGACCTGCGAAGATGATGAAGGTTGCAGTCAGCTTGATATACCCGTTGAATCCCCTGACATAAAAATAACCGACCGTGTTTCTCTGCATCAGATAATAAGCACCCTTGAACCTGATGACAGGCAACTTATTTTTCTGCGGTATTACAGAAATCTTACGCAAGTCCAGACCGCAAAACTACTCGGAATTACTCAAGTGAAAGTTTCAAGACGTGAGAAAAAAATTCTCTCCGTAATCCGTGAAAAAATGCTTGGTTAGTTCTTTTTTCGGGGGGGGGGGGGGGCGGGGGGGGGCCGGCCCCCCGCGCCCCCCCCCCCCCCCCAACGTTTGGGTTGGTGGGGGGGGGGGGGGGGCGGCGCCCGCCCCCCCCCCCCCCCCCCCCCCCCCCCCCCCGAACGTCTCCCGCTTCCGGACACTTCCCAGACTGTTCTGAAATCTTCAGAATATATTGTTCTGGCTGTTCATTATATTTGTCGCAAGGTAAAGCGAACCACATATAATTACACTGCCCTTTGTTTCCATCGCAAGTTTCATAGCCATATACATTCCCTCATTTGTGGAATTGGCTGTTCTGACCCTGCACTTCTTCATATATCCGGCAAGTTCCTGAGCAGGCACGGCATTATCTGCAAAGTCATCAACACATATTACCATATCCGCATATTCTGAAAGTTTACTTGCCACAGTCTTGTAATCCTTAGTTTTTATCATTCCCGTAAGTGCTATAATCGGCTTCTCATCAACCATAGAAACCACATCTTCGAGCGATGAAATACCGCCCTCATTGTGTCCGCCGTCAAGAATTACAAGCGGATTTCTGTTTATAATCTCCGCTCTTGCCCTGACCTGAACTTCCGAAAAAGCTTTCTGAACTGCCGAAAGCGGAATTTCAAAACCCGATTTTCTGAGAATTTCGATAGTTTCAATAGCCGTTGTCGCATTCACAATCTGGTGTTTACCTGCCATTTTAAGTGTATATTCATTAGACTTGTAAACGAAAGAACTTCCGTTAAGCGACATATTGAGTGCAACTAACAAATCCTTATCCGGAATAATAAGCTTTGAATTTTTACTTTCCGCAACGGCTCTTATCACTGCCATAACTTCATCGGGATTATTATAGGAAATAATTGCAGGTCTGTTTTCCTTAATTATACCTGCTTTCTGCATTGCTATCTTCTCAAGCGTATCTCCGAGAATTGCGGTATGGTCATAGGAAACCGTTGTAATCACAGATGCTACGGGATTTTTTATTATATTCGTTGCATCAAGAAGTCCTCCTATTCCCGTTTCAAGAAAAACTATGTCACAATTCTGATTCAGAAAGTATAACAATGCTATTGCAAAGGTTATTTCAAACTGAGAATACGCCTTTTTTTTGATTGTATTTTTAACTATGTCACAAACTCTTATAAGCTTTGTTTCAGGGATATTTTCGCCGTTTATTCTTATTCTGTCTGCATATTCCTGCACGAACGGTGAAGTAAATTGTCCTACTCTGTATTTGGAATTTATGCAGGCTGTCGAACAAAGTTCGAGAACAGAACCTTTCCCGTTAGTTCCTGCTATGTGAACGAATTTCAAATAGTCCTGCGGATTTCCGATAGTATCGAGCAGTTCGGCTATTCTTGAAAGGTCTGTTACCTTTTCTCCAAGTTTGCTGTAACTGTTAATAAATTCCATAGCTTCATTGATTGTATTCATAATTATCTCCATCTTTATCCACAAACAGATTTCCCCCGTTTTTTTAAGGCGGGGGATTTCTGTCTTATTTTATTCTTACTTCAATGCTTCTATACTCTGGTTAATTTTTGCCATCTTGTCTTCTGCCTTTGCAAGCTTTGCCTTTTCAGCTTCTACAAGTTTTTCGGGAGCTTTGGCGAGGAATCCCTGATTATTGAGTTTTCCGCTGAGGAAGTCAATATCTTTCTGAGCCTTTTCCTTTTCCTTGAGCAGTCTTGCAAGTTCCTTTTCCTTGTCAACGAGTTCGTCCATAGGTATGAAAGCTCTTGCGGAATCGGTTACTACTGTAACGGCATCAGGCATATCGAATTTTTCTCCTACTTCTATTCCTGAAGCGGATGCAAGCTTTTCAAAGAACATTTCGCATGAACTGAAAATTTCCTTGTCTGCGGTTTCAATGTAGATTTTCGCTTTCTTTGAAGGCGGTACATTCATAGCAGTTCTGCGGTTTCTTACTTCTCTGATAACTGAAATAACCTTTTCAAATTCGCTTTCTTCCTTCGAGTAGTCAAGCTTTTCATCATATACAGGGAATTTTTCGAGCATAATCGGTGATTTCCCATCTGTAAGTGTCTGCCAGATTTCTTCGGTAATGAACGGCATGAACGGATGAAGTAATTTAAGCATTCCCTGCATTACCCACACGAGAACTGCCTGTGCCGATTTCATGCTTTCCCCACCTGCCTGTATTCTCGGCTTGGTAAGTTCGATGTACCAGTCGCAATATACGTCCCAGATAAAGTCGTATACCTTTCCTACTGCAATTCCGAGTTCGTATTTCTCAAGGTTTTCGTTTACTTCCCTGGCAATTACATTAAACCTGCTGATAATCCACTTGTCTTCTATTGAAAGGTTTTCCGGAAGTCCGTTAAATTCAAAGTCATCAGGCAAATTCATCATTACAAATCTTGAAGCGTTCCAGAGCTTATTTGCAAAGTTTCTTGAAGCTTCTACTTTCTTAGGAATGTAACGCATATCATTGCCAGGAGCGTTACCTGTAACAAGCATGAGTCTGAGTGCGTCCGCACCGTATTCGTCAATGACTTTGAGAGGGTCTACGCCGTTTCCGAGAGATTTTGACATCTTTCTGCCCTGCTCATCTCTTACAAGTCCGTGAATAAGGACTGTATCAAAAGGTACTTTTCCCATATGTTCAAGTCCGCTGAACATCATTCTTACTACCCAGAAGAATATTATATCATAACCCGTTACAAGTGTGTTGGTCGGATAAAAATACTTCAAATCTTCCGTGTTGTCAGGCCAGCCGAGAGTTGAGAAAGGCCAGAGTGCCGAACTGAACCATGTATCAAGTGTGTCTTCGTCCTGATGCATAGCCGTTCCGCAATGAGGACACGTTGCATGGTCTTCCTTGGTAACAACCATTTCTTCGCAGGTATCACAATAGAATGCAGGTATTCTGTGACCCCACCAGAGCTGTCTTGAAATACACCAGTCACGGATATTTTCGAGCCAGTGGAAATAAATCTTGTCGAAACGTTCAGGTATGAATTTTGTTTCGCCGTTCTTAACTGCATCTATTGCAGGCTGTGCAAGCGGTTTCATTCTTACAAACCACTGTTTGGAAACTCTCGGTTCAACTGTGGTCTTACATCTGTAGCAAGTACCTACCTTGTGAACATGGTCTTCAATCTTAACCAATGCACCCTCTGCATCAAGGTCTGCGACAATAGCTTTTCTTGCTTCGTATCTGTCCATGCCTGCGTACTTCGGATAATTTGCAGTAATTCTTGCATCTTCTGTCATTACGTTAATTACATCAAGGTGGTGACGCAAACCTACTTCAAAGTCATTCGGGTCATGTGCCGGAGTAATCTTTACAACGCCTGTTCCGAAATCCATTTCTACATAATCATCTGCGATAATCGGGATTTCCTTGTGGATAAGCGGAAGTATTACCGTTTTGCCTACAAGGTGCTTGTATCTTTCGTCATTCGGGTTTACGGCTACGGCTGTATCTCCGAGCAAGGTTTCCGGACGTGTTGTTGCGAGTTCGATATAATCTTCAGTACCTTTTATTCTGTATCTGAGATGCCAGAAATAACCTGCCTGTTCTTCGTAATTTACTTCCGCATCTGAAATTGAAGTTTTGCAGTGCGGACACCAGTTAATTATTCTTTCGCCTCTGTAGATAAGTTCCTTATTATAAAGATTTACGAAAACTTCTCTTACCGCCTTGTTACAACCTTCGTCCATAGTGAAACGTTCTCTTGACCAGTCGCAGGAACAGCCGAGTTTTTTAAGCTGACTTACAATTGTACCGCCATACTGTTTTTTCCATTCCCAGGCTCTTTCAAGGAATCCTTCTCTGCCAACGTCTTCTTTTTTAAGCCCTTCCTGTGCCATTTTCTCAACGACCTTAGCTTCTGTGGCAATTGAAGCGTGGTCTGTTCCCGGAAGCCAGAGTGTTGAATATCCGCTCATTCTCTTGTAACGAATGAGTATATCCTGCAAAGTTTCGTCAAGTGCGTGTCCCATATGGAGAACACCTGTAATATTTGGCGGAGGAATGACTATTGTGTATGGTTCTTTTTTACTGTCAACGGTTGCTTTGAAGTATTCGCCGTCAATCCAGTATTTATATATCTTATCTTCAACCTGTTTCGGTTCATAGAGTTTTGAAAGCTCTTTTTTCATCTGGTGAAACATCTCCTTTATTTACTGATAACTTTTATTATAACTTATATGACCCTAAAAATCAACCTGTTTTTTTGGAATTTAACTATATTTATCTAAAGAAAGAGCCGTTCACTTTGCTTGGAAAGCAGAGTGAACGGCTCAGTGACTATATACAACCGACTTTTGACTAAAGCCGATTGCTTATTTTAATGAACAAACAAAAAAAGCTGTTTTTACTTGTTTGCAAAGTGCTTGTTAAGTTTTTCGATAAGTTCGTCAGGATTTACACCGTGAACCATACAAGCATCTGCAATACTTTCTCCTCTTGAAGCAGGGCAACCGAGGCAATGCATACCTATTTCAAAAAAGTAAGGTGCTACATTTCCGTCAGCATCAAGAATATCACCAATAATTGTATCTTTTGTTACTTCAAAGCTCATTTCAATTACGACCACTTTCTTTAAAAGAAATTCTCTGTGGTCTGCCACCTTTCTTTAATATTATTTTCAGAACCAAAAGCGTAACCCATAAAGTTACAGGTTACGCATTATGTCATCAGTCAGAATCAGTTAATTATTCAGCTTCTTTTCTCTTTGCGAAACATTCACTGCAATAAACAGGTCTGTCATCCTTTGGTCTGAAAGGAACTTTAGCTTCCTTACCGCATTCTGAGCAAACTGTTGTGAACATTTCTCTTTCGGCTCTGCCTGCGTTCTTTCTTGCATCACGGCAAGCCTTACATCTCTGAGGCTCGTTTGTGAAACCTTTTTCAGCGTAGAATTCCTGTTCTCCGGCTGTGAATACGAATTCATTTCCGCATTCCTTGCATACTAATGTCTTGTCTTCGTACATTGTTTTTACCTCGCTTATAGTATTTTGGGCCTTGGACGGATTCCCACCGACACCTTTGTTTCTCAATTGCCTGTAAAAGGCAGGTCTGCACTTTAATGAACCTCTCATAGAATAAACAACGCTCTTGAATTAAGCTACCGGACCATATTTATTTTATCTGTTTCAGCATAGGCTTGAGTTTTCGTCTTATTCTCTGAACAGCGTTATCGACTGCTTTAATCTTAATGCCGAGCTGAACGGAAATCTGTTCATAAGTTTCACCGCTTACAAACAGGTGAAACACGTCCCATTCCCGTTTTGAAAGCTTTGAACTGAGAATATCATAAATTTCACGGACACTTTCACGGAGCATAAGCTGACTTTCGGGAGTTTCGGAATACTGTTCACCGCTCATGTCAATATCTTCGATACTGTCCATATTATTCTTTTTGTTCTTCATCAAAGCCGTTTTCATCTTATTGGTTATGCAGACTTCCGCAAAGGTAGAGAATTTTGTGTTTTTCTCCGGATTATAAGCGGACACCGCATTCATGAAACCAAGAAAGCCCTCCTGGACAAGGTCTTCCGTATCGGAATAGTTTCCTTTTGCCATGGAAAATGCTTTTGCCTTGATAAGCCTCATATAACGTGGAGTAAGCAGGGCGGTAAGTTTTTTGTCATCGTCAGGAAAAATTCTGAACAATTCTTCGTCCGATTTACCGAAAAATTTTTCATTCAAAAAATCGAAATCACACAAAGCTTATACACCAACATTTCATATCTGATATGCTATTGTTAATCATATACGAAAAGGGGCTATTTGTCAAGTTTTTTTTGTGAAAATACTAAATTTTTTTTGAAAAACGGCACTTTGGATAGAAAACACCCCTTTTTTTCGTGGAGTTTGCCCATATTCAATCTCTCACCATGTTAATAATTATACCCGTTTTTAAACTGCTTTATTCCTCATTCCTGTTTCTCATGTTAAAATTGTACGAAATCTTAAAAGGTTTTTTAATAAAATTCAATATTGTCAAACCTTATGAAACTATGCTATAATGTATTGTATTGATACGGTTGCCGCACAACCGTTACGTCAGCAATTTTATTACAGTGCGGAGAAACGGAGCCGATTTTATGCCAGATTTAATTCACGGTGCAGGTTACTTGCCTACAGTAAAAAAGGGAGGTTTTGAACAACAAGCCGTATTAAATTATGTTGATGAACTCACCGGTCAGATTAAGGACCTTAAAAGCCAGCTTGAAGAAGCGGAAGGAAAACTTCGCAATACAAGTGCTGTCGATGTATCCGTTCTCAGAGAACTTGAAGACGATAAGAGAGCTCTCCAGGAAAAGTTACATATGACTCAGACAATGCTTGAAAAGGAACATCAGGAAAGACTTAAAGAACGTGAAACCCTTGCGGGTGGCGGTTCTGTAGAAAGTGTTGATAATTCCGAAATGCAGGCTAAACTTGACGAAAAGGACAATGAAATAAGCGTTCTCAATGAAAAAATCGAAAAAGCTTTCAATCTCCTTGATATAAACAAACAGGAACTTGATGACCTTGAAGTTACCCTTGACGACAAGGAAGAAGAAATCGCAGAAAAAGACAAGAAGATTGCAGAACTTACAGAAGCCCTTAATAATTCCCAATCCGCAGGAAATGCCGACAACAGTCAGGCAGAAGCAGAACTTGCCGAAAAGGATAAAACTATTACAGAACTTAAAACTCAAATATCAAACAAGGAAAACGCCATTGCAGAAAAAGATGCTGCAATCGCTGAAAAGGACAAGGCTCTCGAAGCTAAGGACAAGGAAATCGAAGAACTTAATATGCGTCTTGCAAAATGTGACCTTTCAACTTCAACAAAGGTTGCCGAATCAATCCTTAAAACCGCCGAAGAAGGTGCTCAGACTATCACTGCCGAAGCTACCGTAAAGGCTGACACAATTGTTGCAGATGCTCAGAATAAGGCTGACGAACTTATAAAGAATGCCGAAGACGAAACCGCAGAACTCAGAGAATCCAATAACAAAAAGGCCGAAGAACTCAATGTTCTTGCGGACTCTATAAAAAATCTACTCAAGGACAAGCTTGCTACACTCTCAGACAGCTTCAAGGCTGTAAATGATGCCGTTTCAAGTGCGGTTGCCTCAATCGACACAGCAAATGAATGTATCGAAGATGACGAAAAGCTTAAAGAACTCCTTCCCGAATATGTTCCGACTCTCATAAAGGCTGAACCTGCTCCTGAAGAAAATATCGAAGCAGTTGAACCTATCGAAGAAATCGAACAGGAAGAAGTAAAGTCTTCTCTCGTAACTCCTGAACTTGAAAGCATTCTTACCGATGTTGCCGAACAGGTTGAAGAAACTCCCGAAGTTTCTCAGCAGGAAGAGGAAAAGGAAGAAATTCCGCCCGTTGCAAATCCACTCAATTTCGGTATGGAAGGCATGGAAGACCTTTTGAAAGACATTGAAGCTTCTGCACCGGTTGACGATGAAGATGACGATATTCCGCTTTATTAATCAGGCTGTTTTATAACAGAAAACTTTTAAGGGGACTTGAATAAAGTCCCCTTTTTCTATCTAATTTTTTCTGTTAAGGAATACAGCTATTACCACCATTAATACAAGTGACACCACTATCTGAAACCATGCGTTTGACGTTACGGGCAAATCTTCTACGTTCATTCCATAATATGCGAAAACTATATTAGGAATTTCCATAAGCACCGTGATTATTGTAAGGCTTTTCATTACGTCATTAACATTGTTATTGATTATCGAACCGAGAGCTTCCATGGTGCTTGAAGTGATACTTGAATAAATACTTGCCATGTCAATCGCCTGCTTTATTTCTATGAGTACATCTTCAAGTAAGTCCTGGTCTTCCTCGTAAAGCTTTATTATCCTTCCTCTAAGTATCTTTTCAAGTGTAACTTCATTCGCTTTCAGTGAATTTGAAAAGTATACAAGCGATTTTTCAAGGTCGAGAAGCTGTATAAGCTCCTTGTTCTGCATAGTACGGCGAAGTTGCTTTTCCGTGAAGTTCGTCAGTTTATCAATCTGTTTCAGGAACTGGAGGAACTTATAAGCCACTCTAAGGAGCATAAGCAGAACAAACCTTGTCTTGTGGCTGGTGTTCACGTTCTTAAAAACATTTCCTGCCATTTCTTTTATTATGTCGTTGTCTTTAAGGCTTATCGTAACAACATTGGTCTTAGTGAGGATAATTCCCATAGGCATGGTAGAGAAAAGTTTTGCGGGATTCTGCGGGTCATCGTATGAAACCGGATAGTCGATTATTATAAGTGTCTGGTCATCTTCCGCTTCGATACGGGAACTTTCTTCCTCGTCAAGAGAAGATTTCACAAAGCCTGCGTCAAGTCTGAATTCTTCAATTATATGGCTTATTTCGCTTTCAGAGGGATTTACCACAGAAATCCAGCAGCCTTTTTCTACTGTTGAAGTTTCCTGAACCATATTATCTTCGGTTTTATAGTATTTTATCATGCTATTTGTCCTTTCTGTTACGGACAAATAACCGCATCATATTTGTCCGCTGATTTCAGATTAATGCTTTTTTTATCATCATTGGGATATGGGTCGGGACTCATGATGCACCTCCGTTTTTCATCTGAATATTTTTATTTATAGCTTTTAACAGCCTTATTTATTATATCAAAAAATCTTCCCCGTTACAAGAATATTTTTGCGTGTATGTCTTTTCTTTTTTCTTAATTTTATCATGCCTGAATGCAGTATTTTCCGATACACTCCGCCATCTGTAAAGCAAAAGTTACATTACACAATCGAAATTTTACAAAAAATAAAATGCCCTCACCCTAAAAGTGAAGGCATTTTCTATCAGTAAGTTAATTATCTTCTGTTGAGTATGTCGAGAATTGCACCAATGTCATCATCGTCATTACTGTTTCTTGCCGGTTTCTTTGGCTGAGTCTGCTGTGTCTTTGTGTTATTTGTCTGAGGTTTAGACTGTTTCGGCTGAACAGGTTCTTCGGGTTCTGGCTGTGGTTCCGGTTCTTCCGGGGCTTCAATTGCTTCCGTCTTAGATTCTGACTTGTCTGAACCTCCGAAGCCTGCTGCGATTACGGTAATCTTCATTTCGTCCTGCATTTCCGACTTGAAGGCAGTACCGAAAATAAATTCAACGTTATCTGCCGCAATATCTGTAATTGTCTTTGTAGCTGTGTCAACGTCAGCTGCAAGAATATCTTCTGACATAACGATATTAATAAGAAGTCTTGTAGCACCTGTGATAGAAGTTTCGAGAAGCGGGCTTGAGATAACAGCCTTTGCGGCTTCTGTAGCCTTGTCCTTGCCTGAACCGTGACCGATTGCCATGTGTGCATATCCTGCACCTTTCATAATGGTCTTTACGTCTGCAAAGTCAAGGTTAATATATCCTTCATCAACGATAAGGTCTGAAATACTCTGTACACCTGTTTTAAGAATATTATCAGCCATTGCGAATGATTCCATCATCGTAAGCGGTTTGTCAAGTCCTATAAGTAACTTTTCATTAGGAATTACAATCAGTGAATCAACATATTTTTTCAGTTCCGCAATACCTGCTTCCGCCTGACGCATTTTCTGCTCACGTTCAAATTCAAAAGGCTTCGTTACTACCGCAACTGTCAATATTCCAAGTTCCTGTGCAATTTGTGCGACAACAGGTGCTGCACCTGTTCCCGTACCGCCACCCATTCCGGCAGTAATAAAAATCATATCGGCATCTTTGATTGCTTCAAGGATTTCATCTTTATTTTCTTCTGCGGCAGCCTTTCCTACTTCGGGCTTGTTGCCTGCTCCTCTGCCTCGTGTAAGCTTCGCACCAATCTGTATCTTTATAGTAGCCTTTGAATTTCTGAGAGCTTTTGCGTCAGTATTTACGGCGATATATTCAATATTGCTTACTTCATCTGTATTTACCATACAGTTCAGAGCATTGCCACCGCCTCCGCCTACGCCTATGACCTTCAGGTTTACTTCAGGCTCTAATTCATTATTTTCAAAAACAAATCCTGCCATTGTCGTTTTTCCTCCTATTTTTTTATGTTCCTGTCTATATATATTAAAATTCAACTTCGGAACGGATATACTCTATATTATATTATCATACTTCAATTTCAATATCAAGTGAAAAAATAAAAAATTCTTACTTGTTCTTTATTTTTCCGCTTTTTACGATTGAAATTAATGTTGCGGTACAGTTATATTATGCACAATTTTTGTATTTTGTTTTACGCTTCATAACTGAAATTCTGAGTCTTAAAAAAATATCTCTTGACTTTTCAGATGGAATTAATTATTATAAGATTATAGAAGAGATTAACGAAAACGTTTAAATAAAAATCATACGCTTACATGAATCTGAAAGGAAGATTTGTTATGAAAAAGAAACTGAAAGGATTTACCCTTGTTGAACTCATTGTAGTCATCGCTATCATCGGCGTACTTGCCACAATACTCATTCCGTCAATGATGGGATATGTACGCAATGCAAAATATTCTACCGCAAATCAGAACGCAAAACATATATATGATGCCTTTTCCGTTTCCGTTATTGATGACATTACGGAAGGCAATTCCTCAAATCTCACCGCAAATGTGACAGCCCCGACACCTATAAAAGATGTCTATGACAGCTTGCCGGAAAGCAAACGTAAAAGTATGCCTGCCGATACTTCCGGTTACTACGGAATTATCATTGATGATGCCGGCTATCCTGTTGCAGTTGCATATTCCCAGACAAAGAATTTCCAGAACGGTGTTTACTCAACTTACAGCAAAGACGTTGTAGGTCGCTATCCTGACAAGGTTACGGCTGATGACAATGTAAACTGGAGCAACTGGTATACACCTTATAATACCTGATATCTTTACCTCCATTCTATTATGAAGCCCCGCCCCCGGCCCACCGAATTGGCAGGGGGGGGGGGGTGGCGGTGTCCGGTAAAACACAAAAACCGGGATTTTGGT
>URWK01000013.1 GCA_900551505.1 uncultured Ruminococcus sp.
CTTTGCAGGCGGTCGCCCCCGATAAAAGTATCAGTTTATTTTGTCACCCTTGCACCAGTGCGATTTCCTGATAGTCGATGTTTCCGGCGTAAGATGGTCAGAATTGTTCTTGAAGATTACTTCCGGCTTCATCTTATCATCATAGACTATTTTGGAAACTGCCGTATTGTCCGACCAGCCGAGTTCGAGTATTTCGGAAAGCGGTTTTCCGCAGGCATAGCAAAGATAATTTCTTACCGCACAGCCATGTGAAACTATAAGAATTGTCTTGCCCTGATTTTCTGCTACAATTTTGTTTATGGTACTTACCATTCTGTTATAAACATCAGTCATGCTTTCCCCGTCAGGTGCTTGGAAATCCTGCATCTGAGTTTTCCATTTTCTATACTGCTCAGGGTAAAGTTCAGGTAATTCAGCCCAACTCTTTCCTTCAAACTTTCCGCCGTCTATCTCCACCAGTCCGCTGTCAGTATTTATTTCAAGGTTATGATATATGTTTATCTTCTCTGCCGTTTCTCTGGCTCTTTTAAGCGTACTTGAATAAATCGCATCTATCTTCACATCTTTGAAACGCTCCGCAAGTAATTCAAGCTGTTTTCTGCCGTTTTCAGAAATTTCAGTGTCTATCCTGCCCTGAAAAAATTCTTTTATATTTCCCTCTGCCTCCGCATGACGCACAAGATACAAGGTTGTCATAAACTGCCTCCTCAATTCTGCTCATATTCTTATTTTACCAAGGTTCTATACAACCGATAATTTCCTTAACCGACTTTATGCCCCTGTTGTCAAGAAATTCATTCATACCGTCTATAATTTCAATCGGTGCATAAGGATTATTGAAGATTGCACCGCCTACCTGTACGGCGGAAGCTCCTGCCATCATCATTTCAATAGCATCTTCAGCCTTAGCAATTCCGCCCATTCCTATAACGGGAATTTTTACGGCATTAGCGACTTGCCAAACCATTCTTACAGCAACAGGGAATACCGCAGGTCCTGAAAGTCCGCCCGTATTGTTTTTAAGAACAGGTCTTCTGGTGTTGATATTTATACGCATACCGAGAATTGTATTGATAAGTGATACAGCATCTGCACCTTCTGCTTCAACCGCCTTTGCGATATCTGAAATGCTTGTTACATTCGGTGAAAGTTTAACTATAAGCGGTTTTTTAGTTGCCTTTCTTACAGCCCTGGTAATTCCGCCTGCTCCCTCACAGCTTACCCCGAAGGCTACTCCGCCTTGTTTAACGTTCGGGCAGGAAATATTGAGTTCTATCATGTGAACGTCTGTCTTGTCAAGCTTTTCCGCAATGGTTACACATTCATCAATCGTAGAACCTGCAATATTTGAAATGATAACAGTGTCTTTTGTGAGCAGGTTTGGAAGTTCTTCTTCTATAAACTTGTCTATTCCCGGATTCTGCAAGCCCACTGAATTTAACATCCCCATAGGTGTTTCGGCTATTCTCGGTGAAGGATTACCGGTTCTTCTTGTTATGGTAGTTCCTTTTGTGGCTATTCCTCCGAGTCTTGAAAGCGGAAACAGTTCTTCATATTCCCTGCCGTATCCGAAAACCCCCGAAGCCGGAATTACAGGGTTCTTAAATTCAACTCCTGCTATTTTTACAGATAAATCAGCCATTCCATACAACCTCCTTCACATTGAATACCGGGCCGTCTTTGCAGACATGGGCAAAAAATTCTTCTTCATTTTTTATGGTCTTGCAGGCACAGACCAGACAAGCACCTATTCCGCAACCCATTCTTTCTTCAAGTGACACTTCACAGAAACCTACCTTGTTTTCCTCAACTATTCCTGCAATTCCTTTAAGCATTGGCATAGGTCCGCAAGCATATACCGCATCAATATCACCATTGCTTAAAATTTCCCTGAGAGGCTCTGTTACAAAACATTTTCTGCCTGCTGTTCCGTCATCGGTACAAAGAATTGTTTCCGCACCTGATTTCTTAAAGTCTTCCTGAAGAATAACCGCACTTGCATTTCTGAAACCTGTAATTATTGTTGCCTTTTCTCCGTAAGCTTCCGCAAGCGGTAACATCGGAGGTGTTCCGATTCCTCCGCCTATAAGGACTACTTTCTTAAAATCGGGGTTTATTGTGAACCCGTGTCCGAGCGGTGCAAGCATATTTATATTTTCGTTTTCGTTTATCTTCGCAAGTTCCTTTGTACCTTCTCCACGCACTTCAAAAACTACTCTGAGAGTACCTTTTTTCCTGTCGATACCACAAATTGAAATCGGTCTTCTGAGCATGAAGCCTTTCGGCAAAAGATGCACAAACTGACCTGCCTGAGTAACTTCCGCAATTTCTGGACAGTAAATTACAAATTCGTATACTTCTTTCGCAAGAGTTCTTTTGCTCAATACCTGAAAATTCCCCTGTTTATATTTCATCTGATATAATCGCTCCTTTCGGCAATTTCTCAGCCCTTTCAGTTTCGGGGGGGGGCCCCCCCCCCCCGGGGGGGGCCCCCCCCCACACGAGCCACAAAAAAAATTTTTTTTTTAAACTTCCGAACCGAAAATCTTTATTTTTAATAAAGGGTGACAAAACTGTCACCCTTTAAATTTTATTTACTTCTGAATTTTAGTAATGTCAACCAGCGGAACATCGTCTATTCCTCTGCCGTGTTCGAGGACTTTCGCCAATGCTCTTGCCGTGTCGATTGCTGTAAGTGAACAGATTGAACGTTCTACGGACTTTCTTCTCATTTTTACGCTGTCCCTTGCAGGAAGTCTGCCCTTAGCCGATGTGGAGATAACGTAGTGGATTTTTCCGCTTTCGAGGAGTGAAATAACGTCCTGTCTGCCTTCCTGTTTTTCCTCTGAAATCTTGCTTACACAGTTTGTAGCAATCATCGCTCTGTTAAGTGCCGAAGCCGTTCCGCTTGTGCCGTAAAGTTCAAATCCCATCTTTTCAAACTTTTCTGCAATCGGAATAATTTCCTGCTTGTCGCTGTCCCTTACGGAAATCAGCACACCGCCCTCTTTCTTGAGGTCGTAACCTGCCGCAACAAGTCCCTTGATAAGTGCATCTTCAAACGTCTTCGCAATTCCGAGGCATTCACCTGTTGACTTCATTTCAGGTCCGAGCATGGTGTCAACGTCATGAAGTTTTTCAAAGCTGAATACAGGAACTTTTACTGCAACGTATTCGCCTTCAGGATAAAGTCCGCTTTCATATCCGAGTTCCCTGAGAGTTGAGCCGAGCATAATCTTTGTGGCAATGTCAACCATCGGTATGCCTGTAACCTTGCTTATATACGGAACTGTTCTTGAAGAACGTGGGTTTACTTCGATTACATAAACTTCATTGTTGTATACAACGTACTGGATATTTACAAGACCGATAACCTTGAGTTCAAGTGCAAGTTTTCTGGTGTATTCGATGATTGTTTCACGGATTTTCTTTGAAAGTGTCTGTGCGGGATATACTGAAATTGAGTCGCCTGAGTGAACGCCTGCTCTTTCGATGTGTTCCATGATACCCGGAATAAGAAAATCTTTTCCGTCACAGATTGCATCAACTTCAACTTCCGTACCCATCATATACTTGTCGATAAGAACAGGATTTTCAATCATTGTTCTCATGATAATTCCCATGTATTCAACTACGTCCTTTTCAGAATGTGCGATAATCATATTCTGACCGCCGAGAACGTATGAAGGACGGAGAAGTACCGGATAACCGAGTTCATCAGCTCTTGCAATGGCTTCTTCGGTGTTCATTACAGTGTGACCCTGAGGTCTTGGAATACTGCACTTTTCAAGAAGTTCGTCAAAACGTTCCCTGTCTTCCGCTGCGTCAATGCTGTCTGCTGAAGTTCCGAGAATATTTACGCCCATATCCGAAAGATGCTTTGTAAGCTTGATAGCTGTCTGTCCGCCGAACTGTACTACAACGCCGTATGGCTGTTCTGTTGCGATAATTGAAGAAACGTCTTCCTTGGTGAGCGGGTCAAAGTAAAGTCTGTCACCTGTATCAAAGTCGGTTGAAACAGTTTCCGGGTTGTTGTTGCAGATTATAGCTTCATAACCCATCTCTTTAAGTGTCCATACACAGTGAACCGAACAGTAGTCAAATTCAATACCCTGACCGATTCTTATAGGGCCTGAACCGAAAACTATTACTTTCTTCTTGCCTGTAGCAGTTCTTTCCATAAACTGTTTAGCTTCATTCTCCTTGTCGAATGTCGAATAGAAGTAAGGTGTTTCAGCCTTGAATTCGCCTGCACAGGTATCAACCATCTTGTAAACTGCGTTTAAGTGTTTCGGGCATTTCTTACCTGAGATTCTTTCGATTGTGCTGTCCAGGTAGCCGTATCTCTTTGCAAGGTCATATTTTTCTTCTGTAAGTTCACCGTCCGCAAGCCATCTTTCAAGCTCTACAAGGTTCATAAGCTTACTGAGAAACCACTTGTCAATCATTGTTATGTCGTGGATTTCGTCAACCGTTACGCCTCTTTTAAGTGCCTCATATACATAGAAAGCTCTTTCATCGTCCGCAGGGTCAAGCTTTGCCTTGATTTCTTCGTCTGAGAGTTTCGCAAACTTCTTCATGTTAAGTGAGTCAACACCGAGTTCTATTGAACGTACAGCCTTCATCATAGCCTGTTCAAAGCTTGTACCGATAGCCATTACTTCGCCCGTTGCCTTCATCTGAGTACCGAGTGTTCTCTTTGCGTAAACGAATTTATCGAAAGCCCACTTAGGAAACTTTACTACTACATAGTCAAGTGTCGGTTCAAAGCAGGCAAATGTTTTTCCTGTAACCTGATTGAGAATTTCATCAAGTGTATAGCCGATAGCAATTTTTGTAGCAACTTTCGCAATCGGATAACCGGTAGCCTTTGAAGCAAGTGCGGAAGAACGTGAAACTCTTGGGTTTACTTCAATTACCGCATATTCAAAGCTTGTCGGGTGGAGTGCGAACTGACAGTTACAACCGCCTTCAACTTTAAGTTCGGAGATAATGTTAAGGCTGGCTGTTCTGAGCATCTGGTATTCTCTGTCTGAGAGTGTTACCGCAGGAGCAATTACTATACTGTCGCCTGTGTGAATACCTACAGGGTCGAAATTTTCCATTGAGCAGACTGTAATAACATTTCCCTTGCTGTCCCTGATAACTTCAAATTCAATCTCTTTCCAGCCACTGATACATTTTTCAATGAGAACCTGAGTAATCGGTGAAAGTCTTAAACCGTTCTTTGCAATATCTCTGAGTTCTTCTTCATTGTTCGCAATTCCTCCGCCTGTACCGCCGAGTGTAAAAGCAGGTCTTACGATAACCGGATAGTCAATTACTTTCGCAAAGTCAACGGCATCTTCTATAGTTTCGACTACCTTTGACGGAATACATGGTTCGCCGATTTTCTCCATAGTGTCCTTGAATGCCTGTCTGTCTTCTGCCTTGTGAATTGTAAGCGGATTTGCTCCAAGCAGTTTTACATTGTGAGAGTCAAGGAAGCCTTCTTCTGCAAGTTGCATCGAAAGAGTAAGTCCTGTCTGTCCGCCGAGAGTTGAAAGTACGCTGTCAGGTTTTTCAATTTCTATTACTCTTTTTACTACATCAAGTGTAAGCGGTTCAATATAGATTTTGTCAGCCATAGCCTTATCGGTCATAATTGTAGCAGGGTTTGAGTTGATGAGGACTACTTCAAGCCCCTCCTGTTTCAACGCTCTGCAAGCCTGTGTACCTGCATAGTCAAATTCTGCTGCCTGTCCGATTACTATAGGACCTGAACCAATTACCAATACTTTTTTAATATCACTTCTCAGAGGCATAGTTTATTACTCCTTATCCTTTCCATCTTTTTTCTTATCCATCATTCCAACGAATACGTCAAACAGATACCATGTATCAAGAGGGCCTCCGTGGGCTTCAGGGTGGAACTGAACGGTAAATGCGTCCATATTCTTATAATGCACACCTTCGCAAGTCTTGTCATTTGCATTTATATGTGAAACTTTTCCGATGCTTTCGTCAATGCTGTCACCGATTACCGCATAGCCGTGGTTCTGGCTGGTAACAAATGTTCTGTCTCTCTCAAGGTCAATAACAGGCTGGTTTGCACCTCTGTGACCATACTTGAGTTTTTCGGTTTTCGCACCGTTCGCAAGTGCCATAAGCTGATGACCGAGGCATATTCCGAAAATCGGGATTCCGAGCTTCTCAATTTCTCTGAGGTTCTCAATTACTGTTGTATTTTCTGTCGGGTCTCCCGGGCCGTTTGAAAGCATTATGCCGTCCGGATTGAGTTCCTTAATTTCTTCTGCTGTCGTTTCAGCCGGAACAACTGTAATTCTGCAACCTCTGTCAAGCAGTCCTTTTCTGATACTGCGTTTATAACCAAAGTCAAACAGCACTACTTCATACTTCTTTTCGCATTCCGGTTCGTATACAAATCTTTCCTTACAGGTAACTGTCTTTACAGCGTCCCTGATTTCGTAAGCCTTTATCTGTTCGAGCAATTCCGCTTTCTTCTCATAAACGTTTTCCGTGGTGATTGCGCCGTTCATAACTCCGACTTCTCTTATAATTCTTGTAAGGCTTCTTGTGTCGATTGAATGTATACCGATGATATTGTTCTTTACGAGAAATTCATTTATGTCACCTGTCATACGGAAATTTGACGGTGCATTACACCATTCTCTTACAATATAGCCCTTTACATAACTCTGTGAAGATTCATAATCTTCATCGTTGACACCGTAATTGCCTATGAGCGGAAAAGTCTGTGTTACTATCTGACCGTAATAGCTCGGGTCAGTAAGTGTTTCCTGATATGCGGTAACACCTGTGGTAAAGACTACTTCACCAATTGTTGTACCTTTCGCACCGAAAGACTGTCCTTCAAAAACTGTCCCGTCAGCCAGCAATAAATATGCCTTTTCACTCTGATTAAATAATGACATCTTACCATTCCTTTCAAACATCTGAATTGCAGATTATATATTACATATCAAATTCTGATATTTCAGATTCAATTGTTGCTTTGCCGTCCTTGACAATATACTTCACATTGGCGGGAATATCCTCGTAAACGCTTTCCCATTCATAATCGGCAGGTTCGGTATTCTCTATGAGTTCAAGAAGTTCTTTTTCAGCCTGCTTATACGGTGCAAGGTCAATATTATTATAATCTGTCGGAGTTGCGATACTCGAACCGCCTGCTCCGTGATAGACTGAAAGCAGAAAATTGTTTTCCTTTTCGTCTTCCGCCACTATCGTGTAATCGTACATACTTTCCCAGCTTTCTGAAATTTCGTCCGGTTCACCGAACAAAGCTTTCATCTTTCCGAAAAAGAGTGCGAAATTTTCATCGCTCATGTCCGCATCTGAATATACCCATCTTCCGCCATACTGTAAACGGCTGATTTCATTTCTTTCGTCTTCAGTAGCTTTTCTGAATTTAAACATAGATTGCCCCCTATTTTAGGAAATTATCTGAGGTTTGTGTAGGAAGTAATGTCATCTCTCATACGGATTACTTCACGTCTTGCAGCCTTTGCAAAATCTCTTTCGTCACAACCTTCCTTCTTGTAGGCACACATTACGGCTCTTGAAGAATTTACTATTGCCCCAAGTCCTCTTTCATCGAATGCACCTTTAAGACCTTCAGCACCTCCGCCCTGAGCTCCGTAGCCCGGCACAAGAAACATTGTGTGCGGAAGTCTTTGACGAAGTTCTGTAAGCTGTTGCGGATATGTTGCTCCAACTACTGCACCGACACTTGAGTAACCGTACCTGCCAATCTGGTCTTTTCCCCAGTTTTCGCACATATCGCCCATGATTGCATATACAGGCACACCGTCAATAAGTCTGTCCTGCAATTCACCGCTTGACTTGTTGGAAGTCTTTACGAGTACGAAAATTCCCTTGTCTTTCTCCTTACATACTTTAAGGAGCGGTTCAATTCCGTCTGTTCCGAGGTATCCGTTTACTGTAAGGGCATCTGCTCCGAAAGGTTCAAATGTATTTTCGCCTACTTTTACTTCTCCGAGGTGTGCGGAAGTGTAAGCTTCCATTGTAGCACCGATATCATTTCTCTTGCCGTCAGTCATTACGAACATACCTTTTATCTGTGCATACTGAATAGTCTTCACAAGTGTCTTCATACCCTGATAACCGTACATTTCATAGTATGCAGCCTGTGGCTTGATGGCAGGTACAACATCGCAGATTTCGTCAATAATCATCTGGTTGAATTTGAAAATAGCCTTTGATGCGGATTTAAGTGTCTGACCGTCTGCTTCAAAATAAGGTTTCTTTACAAATTCAGGAATATATTCGAGTCTTGGGTCAAGTCCTACTACTGTAGGATTTTTCATTTCAATGATTTTTTCAATAAGTCTATCGAATGACATTTTATTCTCCTTCGGTGGTTAATTTATTTCATCAAACAAGAGTTTTCCGTCTGAAATAAGGGCTTTTACCTTACCTTTCAGCTTCATACCCTTGAAAGCTGTATTTTTTGACTTTGAGTGAAGTTTTTCGGGGTCTACCGTCCATTCTTCGTTAAGGTCTGTAATTGTTATGTTTGCGTCTGCGTTTTCCGCAATCTTTTCTACAGGAAGTCCAAGTATCTTTCTCGGATTTTCGGACATAAGCTGTGCTATTCTTTCAAGAGTAATCCTGCCTGTATGGTAAAGCCCCGTTGTAACTCCCGCAAAAGATGTTTCCAGTCCCACAATTCCGTTAGGAGCTTTCTCGAAAACTTCCTTTTCGTTCTTTGCGTGAGGTGCATGGTCGGTTACGATACAGTCAACCGTTCCGTCTGCAATGGCATCAATTACGGCAAGTCTGTCTTTTTCTTCTCTGAGAGGCGGATTCATTCTGTAATCGGCATCTCTTGAAAGTAACTTTTCCTGAGTGAGCAGGAAATAGTGAGGAGCGGTTTCGCAAGTCACCTTTACGCCCCTTCTCTTTGCGTCCCTTACAAGAGCCATACTGCCTTCCGTGCTTACATGAGCGATATGGATTCTTGCATCCTGAGAGTATGCAAGAGCGATTTCACGGGCTGTAATGCTGTCTTCCGAGGCTCTGTCCATACCCGGAACATTGAGTTTCCTTGAAATTTCGCCCTTGTTGATAATTCCTTTGTTTATTATATCGAGGTCTTCACAGTGGGAAATAATGAGCATACCGTTTTCATTCGACTTCTCAAGAGCCTGTCGCATAATTTCAGCATTCTTAACGGGCTTTCCGTCTTCAGAAATCGCAATTGCACCGGCTTTTTTAAGTTCTTCATAGTCACAAAGTATTTTTCCTTCCATTCCCTTAGTAACCGTAACTATCGGGTAAACTTTTATTCCCGTAGGCTTGGCCTTGTCAAGAATATACTTTACCGTTTCGGAGCTGTCCACAACGGGATTTGTGTTAGGCATACAGGCCACGCCTGTAAAACCCCCGTGAATTGCGGAATCCGCACCCGTAAGAATATCTTCCTTATGAGTCTGTCCGGGGTCTCTGAAATGAACGTGCATATCGAAAAATGACGGAAATGCGGTAAGTCCTGTTCCGTCTATAACCTTGCCGTCACTTTCAATGCTGTCTGCAATTCTCTTTATTTTTCCGTCTTCTATGAGAATATCACAGATTTTATTTTGTCCGACCGCATAAATATTTTTAATCAATATTGTTTCCACTATGCTCATCCTCCGGTATCATTATTACAACTTTATCAGTTCCATCGGTTTCCCTGACCATAACTTTTACTGTTTCTTCCCTTGAAGTAGGAACATTCTTTCCGACATAATCGGGACGTATAGGAAGTTCCCTGTGACCTCTGTCGACCAGCACGGCAAGTTGTATACATTTTGGTCTGCCACATTCTATAACCGCATCAATAGCCGCCCTTGTGCTTCTTCCCGTGTAAATAACGTCATCTATCAGAATTACATTTTTGCCTTCTACATCAAGTTTCAGTGAATTTTTAAGGTCTGCTTTTCCGCTTATGTCATCTCTGTAAGGCGTTATGTCAAGCCCTGTAAACAGCACTTCCGTTTTTTCAAGTTCGGATATTTTCTTGGCTATTCTCTCGGCAAGCACCGCACCTCTTGAAAAAATCCCCACTATAAAGAGATTGTCAGCACCCTTGTTCCGTTCAAGGATTTCATAAGTTATTCTGGTAACTGCACGTCTTACTGCGTTTTCGTCCATTATCAATGTTTTCTGCTTCAGATTATTTCACTCCTTCCGGAAAATCTTCGCAAAAAAATACCCTGCCTATCCGTAACGACAGCAGGGCATAGCAACAGCTTAAAAATTTATCTCCACATACATTATTATATACTTTTGCTTTATATTCCATACCTTGCAATCTCACGGGATTTGCTTAAAGGTTTTATTTTTTTTATTATATCACACCGACTTTGATTTGTCCAGTAATTCCGAAAAATTTTAACTTATTCACAAAAACCAAATGTATTGTGCAGGGATTTCAAAACTTTTACCGTAAAGGTATGAGAATTTGCTGTCCGCCGAGGGCTGAAACAGTAATTTGTAAGCACAGAGAGCCTGATATTTCAAGGAATTGTCGCCGTTGTACTTCGTGTCGCCGACAATCGGACAACCGATAAATGTAAGGCTTGCTCTGATTTGATGGGTACGACCTGTTACAAGGTTTATTTCCAGAATGTAATTGTCGCCTTTTCTGCCAACAACTTTGTATTCTGTAGTAATGGGCTTGTAACCGTCTTTCTGAGTTGCCGAAACAGAAACTTTGTTTTCTGCGGTACTCTTTTTAAGATACGCCGAAATAACATCGCTATCTTTGGGTGGTTTCTTATTCGTAAGGCAAAGATATATTTTCTTAATTTCTCTTTCCTTAATCATTCTGTTTATCTCTCTCAGGGAAGCCGAATTTTTCGCCGAAATCACCAGTCCGCAGGTATTTCTGTCAAGCCTGTTGCAGACTGACGGAGCAAAGCTGTTTTCGGTTTCGGGATTATATTCGCCTTTAATGTACAAATATTTCTGTACTCTTTCAAGCAAATTTTCGGTATTCTTGTCATCTGCATGAACCGGCAAACCTGTTTCCTTGAAAAGTATAATTATATTTTCGTCTTCATAGAGGATATTCAGTTTTTTCTCATCAGCCCTTAAAAAAGTTATTTCCTGTTTTTTTTCGTCTTCAAAGAAACTGTCATCAATATACAGTTCCAGAATATCTCCCGTCTGCAAGCGTGTTGAAATCTCACATCTTTTGCGGTTAAGTTTTATTTTCTTCGTGCGTATAAACTTGTACATTGCGGTTTTCGGCAATTTAAAAACCGCTTTCTGCAAGAACTTGTCTACTCGCTGACCGCTGTCATTTTCATTGATTATAAACTTTCTCAAAATTAAAATTCCTCTGCAAAATCTTCACATAAGTTTTCTATCATATCGTGTTTTCTCAGGGCGGAAATCCATTCCTCCGGAATGGATTTCCGCCCGTAAAATATCCCTGCCAGTCCTCCTGCTACCGTTGCCGTGGTATCGGTATCATCGCCGAGGTTTACTGCTTTAAGTACACATTCCTTGTAAGTCCCGGTGTTAAGAAAGCACCACAATGACGCTTCCAGTGTATCGACAACATAGCCGGAACTTCTTATTTCGTCTTCTCCAAACCTCATAAATTTATCCGTATCCGCAATTCTTGAATATCTCCCGTATTCTTCTCTGCCCTTGTATTCTCGCATAGCTTCTTCAATAGCCTTTATCTTGCCTGCTCCATTGATAAGATTTATAGCAACAGTAACGTAAATCTGGCAACCGAGTATCGAAAGCTGGTGTCCGTGAGTGATTGAAGAAACTTCCTTTATAATTTCGTCCTTGTTTTCGGGCTTAACCGAAAGGTAAAATGCCAGCGGAAGTATTCTCATAAGTGAACCGTTGCCGTTTGAATATTCATCTGTCTGCGGAGAAATCTTTTTATTGGAAACGTATTGTGTAAGTGCCTGATAAACCGTATTTCCGCAATCGAATGCTTCATCTTTAGGTGTCATGTAGTCTTCAAAGCACCATTTGCAGAACTTGTCCGCAATGTTTATGCAATCTACGCCTTTACATTCTGTTAAGCTTTCCAGCGTACACAATGCCATACTTGAATCGTCCGACCAAGAACCTTTAGATTGCATATGCGTGCCGAAACCTTCCATATCAGTAACAGGTTCTTTCTTCAAGTATTCTCTTGACTTAAATTCAACAGGCACTCCGAGTGCATCACCTATGCAGAATCCGAGTACACCGCTTTTTACAATGTCCTTATCCATAAAAACTAACTCCTTTCGTTTGCCTGAATATTTTTTTTGTTCATGTCAATACTTCAATTATACATTGTATGGGAGGTAAAAGCAAGATGGCTTATAATAAAGTTGTTATTTCGGGAATCAATACTTCAAAACTGACCGTTCTGAAAGAGGAAGAAAAAATTGCACTTCTCAAGGAGATAAAAGCCACCGGAAGCAAGGAAGCCCGTGACAAACTTATAAACGGAAATCTGAGGCTTGTGCTGTCTGTAATACAAAAATTTACAAACCGTGGTGAAGATATTGACGACCTCTTTCAGATAGGCGTTGTCGGTCTGATTAAGGCTATTAATAATTTCGACCTTACAAAAGAAGTCCGCTTTTCAACCTACTGTGTACCCATGATTAGCGGAGAACTCAGGCGTTTCCTGCGTGACTGCAATTACATCAAAGTCAGCCGTTCAATGCGTGACCTCGCTTACAAGGTCATTCAGACAAAAGAAAAACTTACATCGGAAAATCAGAAAGAACCCACCATTGAGGAAATCGCAAGGGAAATCGGCGTAAACAAAAGTGATGCGGTTTTAGCCCTCGAAAGTATAAGCGACCCCGTTTCGCTGTATGAACCCGTTTATTCCGACAACGGCGATTCTCTCTATGTGCTTGACCAGATAAGCGACAAAAACGATGCTGACAACTGGATTAACGAAATCGCTCTGAAAGAGGCTGTAAAGAGTTTACAGCCGAGAGAAAAAAATATTCTCTATCTGCGTTTCTTTCAGGGCAAGACGCAAGTCGAAGTCGCAAATGAAATCGGAATTTCTCAGGCTCAGGTTTCCAGACTTGAAAAAGGGGCTTTACTGCGTATCAAAAAACAAATCTGATTACCTTCTTACCGCCCGGATGTAAAGGGCGGTTTTTTATGCCTGCTCTGTTTTCTTGGGAACGGCTATCAGGAATTTTATAGGTTTTCCCTCATCTGAAAACATCTTTTCGTGTTCTGTCATTATGTTCTCTGCGAAGTCGCTGTTGTGCAGGTCGAAAGTCTTATATGCCACTTCAAAACCGCATTCTTCAAAATATTCAAGCGATTCTTCAAAGAGTTCGTCATCATCTGTCTTAAATCTTATTTCGCCGTCATCTGCAAGGAACGATTTATATTGTACAAGCTGTCTTGGGTGGGTAAGTCTGCGTTTCTTATGTTTTCCTCTCGGCCAGGGGTTACAGAAATTTATATATATTCTTTTGATATTGTCTTCCGGAGCGAAAACCTGCGAAATATTTTCTATGTTCTTTGTGAAAATTCTGACGTTGTCAGGTTCAAGCCCTTTTTCTTCATACGCCTTTTCAAGTTTCCTCTTTGCAAGTCCGAGCATTTCACTTTTTATGTCCGCCGCAATAAAGTTTATATCCGGGTTTTCAGGTGCAAGCTGTGAAATAAAACCGCCCTTACCGCAACCGAGTTCAAGGTGTATTTCCTGCTTTTTCGGAAAAGCTTCCTGCCACTTACCTTTCATCCCGTCCGGGGTCTTTACACAAAATTCACACGCTTCAAGTTCGGGTTTTGCCCATGGCTTGTGTCTTATTCTCATAAAAAATTCTCCTTATATCAAAATTATAGTCTGAATATATATTATAACATAGTTTTTCGGGAATTGCACCATTATTTTTTTATATGGCAAATCCCTTTGTGAACAGCCCTTAACAACTGTTGACACCTGTAATAAAAATGTTATAATATAAGTGTCTGCAACACATCGCTATAACAAAGCAAAGGAGGTTTAATATTTTTGCAGAATATACATTTTCTGAATATGAGCCTGTTTGAAATGTTCTATTATTTCTGTTTCTGGTCGTGTTTCGGCTGGGCGTTGGAAGTTGTGGACAGAACACTCGAAACAGGCGGATTTGAAAACCGGGGATTTCTGAACGGTCCGTTCTGTCCGATTTATGGGTTTGGCGTACTTATGATTTTGACGATACTTGAGCCGTTCAAGGACAATATATTAATTCTTTTCATCGCATCGACAATTATATGTTCATCACTCGAATTGTTTGTAGGGCTGTTGCTTGAATGGCTTTTCCATGCGAAATGGTGGGACTATTCGGACAAGAAACACAATTACAAAGGTTATATCTGCCTTGAAATCTCTATTTTGTGGGGATTGGGTTGTGTTCTGATGGTCAATGTCGCCCAGCCCCTTATAGAAAGAGTCGTTGCATATATACCGTATATATTTGGGAATATTATGATAGTGGTTATTTTCCTGATTATAATTTCCGACCTTATCGCAAGTATCTGTGAAGTCCAGAATCTCAACAACAGACTTAAACAAATCGACCAGCTTTCAAACCTGCTTCATGACAAATCAATTGCACTCGGTGAAAATATCTCCGATGAAGTCCTTGAACTAAAAGCAAAATATGACAAACTTCTTGCAAGGACTGCCGAACAGAAAAGACTTATCAATGCATTCCCAAGCATGAAATCCATAAAATACAATGAAGCCTTGAAAAAACTTCGTGACAGACTTAACTCAAAAGAACAGAACCCAGGAAAAAATGAGGAAACAAAAAACAAAAAATAATTCTCTGCTCTTCTGCTGACACACGTTTTTCGCAAATGTTACAAAAAACCGCTTGAATTATACTGTGTTTTATGATATAATTATTTCTACTATATTTTAAAGTGTCAGGAGGTTTTTAAACTTGATTTGCGATTTACATTGTCATACAAAACTTTCAGACGGTTCTCTGGGCATTGAAGATATTATCGTTCAGGCTAAACGCACCGGCATAGATTTTATTTCTATCACTGACCATGATACACTTTCTTCATTTTCCCGTGCCTCCGTTCTCGGCGAAAGATACGGCGTTCGTGTCATTCAAGGTGTTGAATTGTCCGCATGGGACAAAAAGCGTAACAGAAAGGTTCATATTCTCTGCTATGCCCCTAAAAAACCCGACAGACTTGAAGGTCTGTGCCTGAAATGCTGTGAAATCAGAAAAGCTTGTGCAAAGGAAATGGTTGAGAAGGTTATGAACCTTTACCCGATTACCCTCGAAAGCGTTTTAAGACACGCCACAAGCAGTAAGAGCATCTTCAAACAGCATATTATGCACGCTCTTATCGAATACGGCTATGCAATGGAATTTTACGGAGAATTGAATGACAAGCTTTTTAATCTGAATGACGGTATTTGTCTTGTCGAACGTGAATATCCTGATGTCGAATATGTACTTAACCTTATTCATTCCGCCCGTGGTGTTGCGGTAATGGCACACCCTGTACTCTACGATAATATCGAATTGCTTGAAGAACTCGCAGAAAACAAAAAACTTGACGGCGTTGAAGTATTTCATTATTCGGCAGACGAAGAACAGAGAAAAAACCTGCTTGAAATCGCCGAAAAATATAACCTTATTGTAACAGGCGGTTCGGATTTTCATGGGCTTTACAATGCAGTTCCGACACATCTCGGAAGCTGTACGACTTCCAAAGAAAACCTTGACCGCATAATAAAGCTTTCAAACAAGAAAGTTTAAAATTTCCAAGAAAGAAAGGATTGATTTAAATGAGAAGTTTTTCATATATCCCTAAGGGCGTTTGCTCAAGAAAAATTGATATTGAACTCGATGATGACAACAGAATTTTAAGTGTACGCTTTACAGGCGGTTGTAACGGAAACCTTAAAGGAATAGGCGAACTTGTGAAAGGTATGCAGGCGGAAGACGTAATTGAAAAGCTCGAAAATGTAAAATGCGGTATGAAGCCTACTTCATGTCCTGCTCAGCTTGCCGAAGCACTTAAAGAAAATATCTGATGATTGAAAATTCCGTTATCAGAAACGTACTTGCAGGCATATGCATTTCGGGCGTGATTATCTTTGTCGCACCTATGATTGTCGGAAGTATAATAAATACGGGAAATGTTTTCGGCGGATTTATCTGTTTAGTTGGAACGGTATTCTTTCTGTTCAATCAACAGATTATGGGTTTTGTTTACGCACATAAAGCCTTGAAAATATCTTTCCGTATTCTGTGTGTGTTGCTTTGTCTTTGCGTGGCACTCGCAATTGTATTTTCCGTGCTGATGATAAGGGCGGGAACTGCAAAACCTGACACAGAACAACCCGTTATCGTGCTGGGCTGTAAGGTAAAAGGTACTCGCCCAAGTCTTATGCTTGCCAAAAGGCTCGATTCCGCTTATGAATACCTTTCTGGGAACAATGCGGTTGTTATTGTTTCGGGAGGTAAGGGTGCTAATGAACAGATTAGCGAAGCGGAATGCATGAAAAATTACCTTGTGTCAAAAGGGCTTGACGAAAAGCGTATTATCACTGAAGACAAATCTGTAAGCACACAGGAAAACCTTGAATTTTCCAAAAAGATTCTCGAAGAAAAAGGGCTTGGAACGGACGTTGTAATCGCCACCGACTTGTTCCATCAGTACCGTGCAAGCCTTATCGCAAAGGAAACAAACCTTAATGTAAAGGCTGTTTCCGCAAAAACTTCACTCTGGCTTGTACCTACTTACTGGGTCAGAGAATGGTTTGGACTTGCTCAGTTTTTTGTATTCGGAAACTGATTTAATTTCAGGGGGGCGACCCCATGCTTCGCATGGGGTCGCC
>URWK01000014.1 GCA_900551505.1 uncultured Ruminococcus sp.
TTTTAACTTTATGAAAGTCTACTTTGCAGTTTTTACACGAAAGGAATTTAATTTTTCACGGAGAAACGGTTTGAGATTCTGATTTTACAAAGGTTGCAGATGCCGGATGTTTGAGCGTTTCTTGATGAATAAACCCATAAGACAGAAATTTACCAAATAGCAATAGAGGAATGGCACACAGGTATTAATTTTTTATGACAGAAAATGCAACAAAATTCTTGAAATAATTTTAGAAACATATTGACAAATAATATACAATGCGCCTATATTGACATATAGGTATTGCGGACGTAAAAAAGAGCATCCAAGCCAAAGCTTGAACGCTCTTTTTCTTACGGTTCGCATATACTTACAAAGTATCTTAACAATAAACTTTGTAAGTATATGTCACTCCAAAAAACATCCTATAATATCTTTTAAACAGAAAATGAGTGCCGATGACCGGGGTCGAACCGGTACGGTATCGCTACCATCGGATTTTGAGCAAAGTGTTAGGGATATTGATATAATAAATCCATTCTATTGACATTAAAACGAGACAAAAAAGATTTATTATATATGAAAAATTACAGTTTACATTTTTTTATTTGTAGAGCGTTTAAACTAAGTCAGTTCATACCCAGTTTTTAACAACGATAACTTTTGCATCAAATTATAAGAAATATGTTATCTTAAAAACAGCAATCTTCTTACTATATATTTTTTTATGTTAAAAGTATTTTGTTATCATATAGTCGTTCCGGAACAAAAATATATACAACAGAGGTTTAAAAAATGAACGATGATGAAATTCGGGAATTGATATTGACTCTCACGGCAGAAAACATTAAACTCAGAAGTCAGATTAATTCAGCAACACATGAAAGTGATGAGGAATTCTGTTCATATATGAAAAGGTGGCTTGAAATACATAAGGTTAAAATACGTCAATCTACTTTCTCAGGATATAAAGCTCATCTTAAATGTTACATACAGCCATATTTCAAAGATAAAAATATTTCTATTAAGAATATTACTGCAAGTGACCTTGAGAGGTTCTATTACTACTTGCTTACTACAAAAAAATTATCGGTAAATTCTATCCACAGAGTACACTCAACAATCAGGGCTTCGCTCAACTATGCAATGAAACATGATTTCATAAATCGTAATGTTGCATTATCAGTTGAGTTACCCACGCCTACAAAATTCCTTGGCTCAATACTTACATTTTCAGAAATAAAAGATATTATAAAAATAAGTAAACCATTGCCGATTTATCCTGCGGTGCTTTTAGCAGGAGTATTCGGATTAAGACGAAGTGAAGTTCTTGGACTTAAATGGGACAGAATTAATTTTGTCAATTCTACTATGACCATAAATCATACATATATATCGTTTTACGATTACGATAAGGAAGCATATACAAGTATATTCAATAATGAAACAAAGAATAACTCCAGTGAAAGAATAATCGTTATTCCAGAAAGAGTGCGACAGGAATTAATCAGACTGAAGCACAGACAGGAAAATAACAAACTGACGAACAGGGACTATGACATGACATATGACGGATATGTTTGTGTGACTGACAACGGAAAACTGCTTGACCCAAACTATGTGACGAAAACCTTCAAACAGCTATCCACTGACTACGGCAAGCCGTGCCGTTTTCATGACTTGCGACATTCAGTAGCTACATATCTTTACTCGGAATTCGGGTACGACATCAAGGACATTCAGGTTTTCCTCGGACACTCCAACATCTCTACAACAGGTGATATATATATGCACATCAGCGACAATCGCAAAAGAGGTATGGCGGAAGCAGTCAACGAAAAGCTGAAAGACTTTTAAAATTTAATACGGAACAAAGAAGAACAGTCAGGAACTGTTCTTCTTTTTTGTTTCGAGAAAAATCATGAAAGGAGAATATGATGGCAGAACCTAAAGTAATAAAAACTACAGAAGAAAAACTTTCCTCTGTAGAGGAACAAATTGAAAAAAAGAAAACAGAAATTTCTCTCGGTCAGAAAAGACTGAGAGATTTGCAAAAAGAAAGGGATAAACTTATTAAGCAGAAAGACAAAGAATATGCTGATAAGCTTATCAGCATAATAAAAGAAAAAGCTCTTTCCGATGAAGAACGCTCAAAATGCCTGAAGCTTTTTGCGACGGTTACGGAACAGGTCACAAAAGAAAAGGAAGAAAAAAATTTTTCGGAACAGAAACCAGAGGTAAAAACCGAAACGGATTTTTCTTCTCTGAAAGAAAATATTCCGAACGGTCAACCTTCTGACAATCAGCCGGAACGGCAAAACAACAGTCAGGCGGTTAAGACCGAAACAAGACAAGAACCGCAATCAAAGACTTTGGGCGGATTGTCTTTTTTCAGGAAGTGATGAAATGACGAAAATAATTTTAGTGAGCGAAAAGCGATTTGGGGGTCTTAGGGGTATCCCCTAACAAGCGATTTTTGTGTCCCTGGGGACACAAAATCTGTGCTTGCCTCCCCCTTACAGAAAGGAACTAAAAATCACCATGGACAAAGCACCGAAGAAAGCAGAAGTACATATTCGCATAAGCACCGAAGAAAAAAGAAATCTCAAAGAAAAGGCATTGCAGGCAAATATGACAATGAGCAAATACATTCTTTTTCTGTCAGAGAACAAAAAAATCTACACGGTTGACCAACTACCGAAGTTGATTTTTGAAATCAGCAAGATAGGAACGAACGTCAACCAAGTCGTTCATGGCATAAACTACGAACACAGGGTTTCAGGGTCAGACATAAAAGTCCTGCAAGATAAGCTGATAGAAGTTCAAGACCTTCTCTTAAAGTTGGTTAATGAATTGACTGACAGTAAGGAGAAGAACAATGGCTTACATAAAGACCATGAAACGGAAGATGAAAACTCATGAGTCCGTTTCAGATTGCATTAAGTATATCTGTAATCCCGAAAAGGTAACAGATATAAGTTGTGTAAATTGTTCTTGCCCTGCTTTCGCCCCGAAAGAATTTCTGATAACAAGAAAGGCTCATGGGCAGGACAAAGGTATACTTGCACACCACTATGTTCAGAGTTTTTCTCCGGAAGAGAATATTACTCCGGAACAAGCCCATGAGATTGCCGTTGAACTGATGAAGAAAGTTGCTCCTAACTTTCAGTATGTCATTGCAACTCACGGTGACCGTGACCATGTTCACAATCACATAGTCATAAACTCATGTGATATGCAAAGAGGTTGCAAGTGGCTTGACAGTCAGACAACCTTAAAAGCTATCAGAGATGAAAGCGACAAACTCTGCATCAGTCGGGGTCTAAGTATCATTGAGGAAGACGACAAGAAGAAGTATCAGAGCATTGACCAAGAAACCTACAATGCCATAAGACGAAAGTCTTCATGGAAACTGCAACTTGCCAAAGACCTAAATGAAGCAACAAGTCAGTGTAAGAGCAAATCTGAATTCATTGACTTCATGCAGAAAAAGAATTACGCCATTCGATACACTGAACGGCACATTACATTCAGAAAGTTTGGAGAGAAGAAAGGCATAAGAGCCGACACTCTCGCAAAACAGTTCGGAACGAGATTTACGAAAGATAACCTTGAGAAGTCGATGGGTTATTTCCGCAGTCCAACAAAGGTGTTGGTTGCTGACGACAGAGTTCTTGAGCGAATGAAGTTCTCACTGATGCACACCAATAAGCCCGAAGTGTTCTTCCTGAAACTTTTTCTTTATCTGCTGATGAAAAGCAAGGAGGAAAAGAGCCGTTCGGAAATCAGTCTTAACAGGGTCTACAAGTACAGAAAGTACAAACCTGCAAAAGATGAAAAATTCCGAAACTACAAACAGTTCGGAACGGTCACTTATCGGAAGCTTTCAGCAATCAGGGGCGAAAACTTCAAACTCGAATTGCCGTTGTATGTTGTTCCCTACCTCGCAAGGACAAACATTCTTTTCTCTGCAAGAATGAATCCTTATTCCGCAAACGTGACAATAAAGTCTTACGAGCGGAACAGACTGTTTCAGTTCCTCGATAGTATTGGTGAACACGTTGACAAAACAGAAATCGAAAGGAAGTTTGAACAGGAGCGTAATAAAAAAGTTTACAGTCAGATGAAGAAACAAGCGGAAGCTGACGGAACAAAGTTGCAGTTTATCGTAGTGACTGCTGAACAGTTGAAGAAAATCAAAGCTTGTACGAAAGATATTCAGACAGCTTACTTCCAGAAGGGCGACAAGTTCAACTTCGTGTTCATGCAGAAAGACAAACAGGCGATTATGCAGGCACTTAATCCGAACAGGAATATCAGACGATAACCATTGACATAACAATCTCAAAAATGTTAAAATAAATAAAAGAAAGGACTGATTAATCATGCTGAAGATAACCGACAAAGTATACACCATTGAAGAACTGAAAGCAATTGTGAAACCTATACTTGAGAAATGCCCAAGAGTTAAAGCTCTTTACGTTTATGGTAATTATGCATATGGAACAGCACGCCCGAATTCACCGATATTGTGTATCATAGAAGGTGAAAACCTTACAGTTAGGGACATTACAATGAGTGAAATGGCAGATGAATTGGACGAACAACTTCAGAAAGAAGTCGTTATCTATCAGGAATCAGAACTGTTTTACAGAAGAAGGATGGCTATAAGAGAAGAGAGAGTCCCGATATATGAACGAAGTTGAAAAGAACCTTTTAAAAAATATTCAGGGAGCAATTCAATCGGGAGATTATTTTTTTAAATGTAACGATTCTCCTGCATTAGCCTTTAACATCGTTCAACTTGATACATTCTATAAAGAATTATTCGAGGAATTTCCAAAATATCAGTATAGCGGCTTAATTCCTTCTAATACGGCAAGTGATATAACAAGAAACAGAAATAAATTAGCTCATGAATTATTGTTGGGAGATAGTGCAACAAAGATATGGAATGAATTATGTACAGACCTGTATCAGATTGACACTAAACTGAAAAAAATTCTCGGTGATGACTATGCCATAATTTCAGAAATACCTGCGAAAGAATTTGAAGAAGTTGACAAACAAATCCATGCAGATATTATTATTCAGAACGACCAGAGCGTTGCAATCATGCACAGCATAGCAGACACGCCGAAACTACAGCAAATTCACGATAATTTTCTTCTGAAAGAAAAACAATTTCAGACAGAGAAGAAAAAACAGATTACAGAACGTTTTACTGATACCCTACAGATTATAATTGATGATTACAACAACATTCAGAACCAGATAAACAGACGAAAAACTAAGCTTTCCAAGCTTGAACAGGAAATTCAGGAAATTGGAGAGCAGAAACACTCCCCCGAAGCTCTGACGGTGAAGATTGAGGAGCTTCAGAAACAAAAACAAATGCTTGAAAAGACTTTGAAAAGCTATATTACCATAAAGGACAGTTTGCCGAAAAGCAAGTTGTCCTTTTTTAATGCCCAAAAACAGATTAGTGATGTTATTCTTCTGACGGAACAAAAGATTTCTGAAACAGAAGCTCAGATAACAGCATTGACTGAAGAAATCAAGACAGCAAAGTCTTTGAGAGAGAAAAAAGTCGCTGAAACCGATATGAAAAGCAAGATACAAGAGCTTGAAGCCGAGCAATCAAAGCTTATTGAGCGGTTTCAAAAGGGATTTTCAGTGGCAAAACAGCATAATATAACTATTGACAATCTCAGAAATATTCCTGACAGACTAAAGTTAAAGAGCAAATCCGCTGATGAATGGGCGGATATTTTTAAAGAGCAGAAACCAACAACAAAAAGAATGAGGTAAGATAATTATGAACATCATTTTCAAGGACAATGACCACAAAAGGTTTTATGAGGAATACCGTAACCGCCTTAATGCAGGAAATGACAACTACAAAACAGCAGTAGCGTATCTCTTTGCACTCGATGAAATCGTCAGAAAACATATTGACGAAATCATCGTTGAAGACGGACTTGATTCGGACTGCATTTGCAGGGAATGGAACACGGGAACAAGTAAAAAGGTTTTAAGGCTTGCTTTTAACCTCTGGAACGGAAAGAATACAGACAGATGGAACGATGTTCCGTCAATGTTGTACACGCCGGAGCAGTTATTCTGCTGCGAATATGCTCCGTATTTCTGCGAAGCTCTGAAAATTCGCTTTGACTGGTATTTCAGAAGCACAGATAGATGATACAGTCAAAAAACTTGAATGTTCCCGATGATTATGATATAATATAAACAAAAAGAGGTGGTTCAGATGGTTAGAAAACGTGGCATTTCCCCTAAACTTGACCTTGTGTTTAAGAAGATTTTCGGGGATAAGAAAAATTCCGATATACTTTCGGATTTTCTTTCGGCGGTTCTCGGAGTAACGAATATTGAAAGTATTGAAATTCTTGACAACGAAATGATTTCAGATGTGTTCGTTGAAAAATTCAGCAGACTTGACCTTAGAATTAATCTTAACGGCAATACTTCAATTAACGTTGAAATTCAGGTAAAGAATTATGAGAACTACAAGGACAGAACATTGTTTTACTGGTCTAAACTTTACACACAGGGCTTCAAGGAAGGGCAGGATTATGCCGAACTGAAAGAAACAATAGCGATAAATATTCTTGACTTCAACCTTTTTGACTGTGAGGAATATCATTCGGTTTTCGGAGTATTTGAAGAAACCAGACGTGAAAAGCTTTCCGACAAATTCAGAATAGATTTCCTCGAACTTAAAAAGGCGAAGAAATTTAAGGAGATGAACGGAACTATGGCTACAAGAAAACAAATGTGGATGGATTTCTTAAATGCAACATCAGACGATGATGAAACATTAAGCAGACTTTCCGATTCAACAACTAATCCGGTAAATTCTCAGGCAGTGGGAAAAGCTGTTGCAGTTCTGAAAAAAATGAGTGCAGACGAAAAAACACTTTATGAAATTGAAGCAAGAGAAAAAATGCTCCATGACGAAGCTTCCGCCCGTAGCTATGAAAGAAATCAAGGTCGCATAGAAGGACTTGAACAGGGACGTAAAGAGGGACGTGAAGAAGGACGTGAAGAAGGAGCAGAGCGTGAAAGAAAAGCAATTATTGAAAGACTTAAAAAGAATGGTTTCACAGATGAACAGATAGCTGAAATTCTCAAATAACAAGACTTCCTAAATACCTAATAAGAATACCTACAGGTGAACAAATCTGTAGGTATTTCTTTTTCTGAAAGAAAATTTTAAAAGGAGTCAGCAAATGATAGATATGTTTCATTATTCACTTATATGGCTATTGCTCGGTTCTTTAATTTTAGCCATATACATCATCTTTGATGCAGATATATCCAATGCGTTATTTTGGTGGGCGTTAGGTGGTATACCTATTATAGTAAACTGCATCGTATGCATTTTGAAAAGAATAACAGCCAAAAGGCAGGAAGCAGAACAAAAACATAAGAATAGACTACAGAAATAAAATTTCTAAAGGAGGGAAAATTGATTGGAAATAAAATTCATGCTCCTATTTTTAAGTTTATTGCTTTTTATTGTCATATTGATTATCATCAATAGATATAAAAAGTATAAGGATAATCTAAATACCATTCCGATTAAACGTAGAATGGTTATTACTATTGTGGTAGTGTCAATTCTTATTATAGGAAGTTCAATACTTGGACATTTTATCATTCCCACTCTCCCACCTCATAATAATACTCCATCCGGTATGTTGCTCTCTATTGACGATTTATCGGAAACGGGAGTAAAAATCATAATTATAACGTTTATCATCATTTTTATTATTGGTCGGTCACTTCATTTTATCGTCAGCTATTTCCACAGTAAAGAGCAATCTAAGAAGAATGATAATGACAAAAATAATAACAGATTTCAATAATTTTTTTCTCTGAAAGAAATATTATTGACGTATTCTTAAAAATAAAGTAAAATAAAGAGGTGAAATGATGGAAGCAACACCATCGGAAAAGACACAAGGCTTAATCAATAACACGATGTTTTCGGTGACTCAGAGCATTGACAAGTGGACGGCATTTCTCAGAACTTCTGCGAAAATGTATAAGCAATCATTAAATGCACAGTTATCAATTCACGCATCTAAGCCAACTGCTACAGCTTGTGCAGACTATCAGACATGGCGGAAGTTAGGTCGTGAAGCCACAAACAGCACAAAAGCGGTAAAAACAATAAACAAAAGCGGAAGACTGCAATATCTTTTTGATGTTTCAGACACAGAACAAAAGGGAAATTCAAAAATGCCGTGGATTTGGAGTGCTGAAAATAACCATCAGGCAATAAACGACATGATTAACAGGCAATACGGAGCTTCCGAAGCGACACTTGAAGACAATATTATTGAGATGGCAATAAAAGCAACGGCAAGCTTTCCGCAAAATACTTTCGGCAGAGTGGCGACTGCAAGTATCGCATACATATTGCTTGAAAGATGTGGACTTTCGGGCGAAACGGTAGTTCAGACTTCCGCTTTTGATGAACTTGAGAAGCTTTCAGACCGTGAAAAAGATTATCTGGTAAGGCTTACAACCGACATTTCAGGAGATTTGCTAAGGCAAATCGAAAGCACAGTAAAGCTTGCAGAAAAAAATTACAGAAACAGAGGAGAATTTTTAAATGGACAACAACAATCAGAATCAGCAGACCGAAATGTTCCTGGACGGGACAAGATACGTCAGGTATCAGGGAACGCAGGACGCACCGGAGTGGTTTCCGGACACAATAACGGAGGACGGGATGACCTTCATTCTGGACGAGAGGTACAACAGGTTTCAGTACTACCCGATAGGAGAGAATCTGAAGAAAGAGGACATAACAGACGAGATGAGGCAGAAAGTTCTGAACGAGATTTACGAGGCGGAACAGAACCGGGTGGACGAGGACGTACTGCCGTTCTGGGAGGACGAGGAGGAAGAGAGAGCGTACCATCTGAACGGAATGTACGCAACAGCCAGACTGGAATATCTTCAGAACAACAAACCGGAACTTTACGAACAGATGAAAGCGGACAATACCCTGGAGGAACACCTGATAGCAATCAACAAGAAAGCGGAAGAATACGAGGAGGAAACGGTGAGCATCTGGGCGAAACACGACAAAACGGACGAACAATTGAAAGCGACAGACCAGATGGAATGGATACGCCGAATGAACAGTTACAAAATGTCAGCACAGGAAGCAGCATTCGAGATGATAGTTTACATCTGAACGAAAACGAAAATTCAGACGAAAAGAAAGCAGAGGAAGAAAAACCCTCTGCTTCTTCTTTGCCTGATGACAGACTTATGGATTCTCTCTGGAAGGTAGTAAATGGCTCAGATGTACCTTTTGGATATACTACTGACGGAAAAGCAATGTTCAACGGTCAGGAGCTTAGTGATTCAGACATAAGTAAATTGACTGAAAACATTGAAAGTAATATCAGGATATACAATACGATGATAGATATTTATAATGAAAATATCAGTATTGGAAAGAGTATAGTATATAACCAACATATGCTTAAAGAAACTACAATAGGCAGAGATGAGTATGTAAAAAATACAGAAAAGTTATTTTCTTTTCTGAAAGAAGTTCAGTCAGAGAAAGAAAAACAGCAGACAGAGGATAAACCAAAAGTTGAAAAAAAACAACAGATGGAAGAAAAACCTCAGTCTAAAGCTACGATAGGGTTTAAGAAATTCGGGGCTAAATCAAAATTCAGAAAAAACATTGAAGCCCTGAAAACACTGAAACAGCTTGAAGCAGAAAACAGACCTGCAACTGAAAGCGAAAAGAATGTGTTGTCTGCGTATGTTGGTTGGGGCGGAATTTCTCAGGCTTTCGACCCAAATAATGCGGATTGGGCAAAAGAATACAAAGAACTGAAAGAATTGCTGACGGAATCAGAGTATGAAAGTGCGAAATCTTCTACTTTGAACGCCCACTACACTTCGCCGGAAGTGGTCGAAGCCATGTATCAGGCTCTTGAAAATATGGGCTTCAAGGGTGGTAAAATACTTGAACCATCTATGGGAATTGGCAATTTCTTTGGAGGTATGCCCGATGAAATCAAGAAAAATTCCCAGCTTTTCGGAGTTGAACTTGACGATATCACGGGCAGAATTGCTCAGAAAATTTATCCTGATGCAAACATTCAGGTCAAGGGCTTTGAAAAAGCCGAGTTCCCCGATGATTTTTTCGATGTGGCAATCGGAAATGTGCCTTTCGGAGATTTTGGAGTTGCGGACAAAAAGTATGACAAGGAAAATTTCCGTATACACGATTACTTCTTTGCCAAGGCTCTTGACAAGGTTCGCCCAAATGGCGTAGTTGCGTTTGTTACGTCACAGGGAACGCTTGACAAACAAAATGACAAAGTCAGAAAACACCTTGCCGAACGTGCGGAACTGCTTGGGGCTGTCAGACTTCCAAGCACGGCATTCAAGGGAAATGCAGGCACAGAGGTCACAACGGATATTGTTTTTCTGAAAAAGCGAGAAAAACCGCTTGAACTTACGCCTGAAACTACACCTGACTGGACGGAAATTGCCGAAAATCAAGATGGCATAAAACTCAACAAATACTTTGTGGATAATCCACAAATGATACTCGGCAAAATGGTCAATGTCAACAAACTTTACGGACATGGAACGTCATGTATTGCCGATGGCATTGAAAGCCTCAAGGAACGACTGAAAAAAGTCATTGAATTGCTGAAAGGCAAAATGGCTTCAGCTTATTCTTCTCTGAAAGAAAAAATTCAAATTGAACCTACTCAACCTCAACCAGAGCCTGAAAACTCTGAAAAAGCAGTTATTCAGTCTATCCAACCTGATGAAGACATCAAAAATTACAGCTTTGGGCTGATTGACAACGAGATTTACTTTAAAGTTGGTAGCAATCTTGTAAAGCAAAATTTTTCCGAAAGTGATGCCAACAGAGTAAAAGGTATGATTGAGCTTCGCAATCAAGCCAGAGAGATTATCCAAATGCAGTTAAATGACTGCACAGATGAAGAACTGACTGCAAAACAAGCGGACTTCGGCAAGACCTATGATGATTTTACGAAAAAGTATGGCTTGCTGAACGACAAGAAGAATTCCAAGCTTTTTAAGGAAGACGACAGCTATTATTTGCTTGCTTCGCTTGAAATTCTGAACGAGAAAGGCAAGCTTGACAGAAAAGCGGATTTGTTCACAAAGAGAACCATCAGACCTGCAAAGGCGATAGAAAAAGTTGGCACAGCTGTTGAAGCTTTGGTGGTATCTATCTCTGAAAAAGCCTGTGTTGATATAGATTTTATGAGAAATCTTACAGGTCTTTCAGAAGAAAAAATCATTTCTGACCTCAGCGGACAGATATTTGAAAATCCGGAGAACAACAAATGGGAAACTGCTGATGAATACCTTTCGGGCAATGTCGTGCAGAAGCTCGAAGTCGCTAAAAGTCAATCAGATACACGCTTTCAGGCAAATGTAAAGGCTCTCGAAGCGGTTCAGCCAGTTCCCCTCACATCTGCCGAAATAGATGTTAAATTAGGGGCGACATGGATACCACAGGATTACATAAAGGAATTTGTCCATGAAATCATGAAAACTCCACAACAATTTAAGAGGGATATTCAGGTAGATTATTCCGAGATAAATTCCGAGTGGAACATATCTGAAAAGAGCCTTGACAAGTCCGCAACGGCAACTTCAGTTTTCGGAACAAAGCGTAAAAATGCATATCAGATTATCGAAGATACCTTAAATTTGCGTGACTGCAAGGTTTATGACACTGTCGATACCCCTGATGGCAAGAAAAAAAGCGTTCTCAATGAAAAGGAAACTCTGCTTGTACAGGAAAAACAGAGGGAACTTAAACAAGCGTTCTCAGAGTGGATTTTCAAGGACGCTGGCAGGCGTGAAAAGCTTGTAGACATTTACAACAGCAAGTTTAACAATTCACAACCAAGAGAATTTGACGGAAGTCATATAAACTTTGTGGGAATGAACCCCGAAATTACACTCAAAGACCATCAGAAAAACGCCGTTGCCCGTACTCTGTATGGTGGAAACACCCTGCTTGCTCATCAGGTAGGAGCTGGGAAAACCTTTGAAATGATAGCTTCGGCTATGGAAAGTAAGCGATTAGGGCTTTGCTCAAAGTCATTGATTGCCGTTCCAAATCACCTTACAGAACAGATAGGGGCAGATTTTTTAAGGCTTTATCCGTCCGCAAAAGTACTTGTGGCAACAAAAGATGACTTCAAGAAAGAAAACAGAAAGAAATTTCTTGCAAGAATTGCCACAGGAAACTACGATGCCATCATCATAGGACACTCTCAACTGAGTAAAATTCCTCTTTCGCTTGACCGTCAGGCGAAGATGCTGAAAGATGAAATAGCGAAAATTACAGACGGCATTGAAAAAATGAAACTCCATTCAGGCAAAAAGTTCACTGTAAAGCAGTTTGAAAAGACAAAAAAAGGGCTTGAAACAAAGCTTCAAAAACTGCTTGATACTCCGAAAGACGATGTTGTCACGTTTGAGGAAATGGGCGTGGACAAGCTCTTTGTCGATGAAGCCCACCTTTTCAAAAATCTTTTCGTGGCAACTAAAATGTCAAATGTTTCAGGTATTTCAAACAGCAATTCACAAAGGGCAATGGATTTGTACATGAAATGCCAGTATCTCGATGAAATTACGGGAGGAAAAGGCATAGTTTTCGCCACAGGAACGCCGATAAGTAATTCCATGGCGGAAATGTATACCATGCAACGATACTTGCAGAGTAGTAAGCTTAAAGAACTCGGACTTGAGAATTTCGATGCGTGGGCAAGCACTTTCGGAGAAACAGTGACTTCGATGGAACTTTCTCCCGAAGGCAAATACAGGTCTAAGACAAGGTTTGCGAAATTTTTTAATCTGCCGGAACTTATGAACATTTTCAAGGATTGTGCGGATATAAAGACAGCCGACCAGCTTCACCTGCCTGTTCCGGAACATCAAATCCATAATATTTGCGTTCCGCCTACGGAAACACAAAAGAAATTAGTAAAGACACTTTCGGAGCGTGCTGAAAAAGTCCGTAAAGGAACAGTTGCTCCGACAGAGGACAACTTATTAAAAATTACAGGTGACGGACGTAAAACCGGGCTTGACCAACGACTTGTTAACCCCGAATTACCTGATGAAAAAGGTTCAAAAGTCAATGTGTGCATAGATAATGTGTACGATATCTGGGACAGAACGAAAGAAAAGAAGTCCGCACAATTGATTTTCTGTGACCTTGGAACACCTAAAAATTCTTCTGCAAAGAAAATAAAATCTGAACAGTCAGAAGAAATAATTGACATGGACGAAGTCCGAAATTCAGATATAAAATTTGACGTTTATGCCGACATAAAGAAGAAGCTTATCGCAAAAGGTGTTCCCGAAAAGGAAATCGCATTTATCCATGATGCGAAGACCGAAAAACAAAAGGAACAGCTTTTCGAGAAAGTCCGCAAAGGTTCTATCAGAGTGCTGATTGGTTCAACGGCTAAATGCGGTGCAGGAACGAATATCCAAGACAAGTTAATCGCTATGCACGACCTTGATTGTCCTTGGCGACCAAGCGACCTTGAACAGAGAATGGGGCGAATTGTCAGACGAGGAAACGAAAATCCCGAAGTTGACATATACAGGTATGTGACGGACAGCACATTTGATGCATTCCTGTATCAGACAGTCGAGAATAAACAGAAATTTATTTCTCAGATTATGACCTCAAAGTCCCCTGCCCGTTCCTGTCAGGACTGCGATGAAGCGGTTCTTACATATGCTGAAATCAAGGCTCTCTGTGCCGGAAATCCGCTGATAAAGAAAAAAATGGACTTGGAAGTTGATATTTCACGCCTGCAACTTCTGAAATCGGGCTACATAGGTCAGTTACGAACTCTTGAGGACGATATAAGGAAAAACATTCCGTTTGATATGGACATGACAAAAAGGCGAATTTCTAACTTAAAAGCGGACATTTCCGCCCTTAAAAATTTTTCTTCTGACGGAGAATTTGAAATTACTATCAACGACAAAAAATACACGGACAAGTCAGAAGCCAATGAAGCCATCAAAAATGCAGGAATTAACTTGCAAGCCGAATACAAGGGCTTCAAAATTACCGCAGACTTTGACTTTGCAATGAACATCATTTTGAAAGTTTCTGGTAATGGCAATTATCGCACACAGCTTGGCACAAATAATGTGTTAAAGCTTGATAACTTGCTTGAAAATCTTCCAAAAGCAGTTGAGGAAGCGGAACAGAAACTTCAAAGTTTGCAAGTGAAATTGGAAGAAACGAAAGTTGCCTTTGAGAAGCCTTTCCCTCAGGAACGAGAACTTGCGGAAAAGATGGAGGAACTTAGAAAGACCGACAAGGCTCTTTCGGCGAATGCAAAACCTGTTGCATTTGAGAATCCGAAGTATAGAAAGGTTTCCATGGAAGAATATGAGGCAGTAAAAGCCTTGGCAAAGGCTGAAAACCTTCCGGTCAAAGCGAAAAAAACCGAAAACGAAATAATTATCGCTTTCAGGGAGAAAGATACTCCAAAAATCGAACAGGCAATGAAAATGGCAGTTAGCTCAAAAATTAGGAGGTAAATTATGTACAGAGATAAAGATAAATACTTGTATGTTGTAAGGATAAGCACCTGCAACAGTCGCATGGTTGTGCCAAAACCGCTGATGACTGCAATCGGACTACAACCGGGAATGCTTGTGGCTGTAAGGCGTGACGGCGACAGTGACAGGCTGATTATTGAAAAGTTGAAAGGGCTTGAAAATGAGCAAAAATAAACTTAAAGCAGAGAAAAATTATTCTTCTCTGATAGTAACCGTTGCCATTCTCAGTGTTTTCCTAATCATAGCAATGATTTACGGCACTTACATATACATTTGCTATACGGCTGACGGGAAAGCCATAGAGATGACAGCGGAAAGCTTAAATGCCTTTTCTCAGGCTCTCATGAATCCGCTGAAATACTTTCCGTTGAAAGCCGAAGCAGTAAAAAAAGCTATTTTGTGGCAGGCAACAAAATTCTGGTGGCTTTATGGCGGAATAGTTCTTGCGATATTCCTGAAAATCACCACACCATCAGACAATGACTACAAAGGCACGGAGTACGGTTCGGCGACTTGGGCGGACAAACAAGCCGAGAAAAGTTTCAGGGACAAAACAGGCATTCCGATAGGCAAGGATTTTTATGTGACAATCACTAAGCCTAAAGGAAAATTCTATAAACCAAATAATTTAAATGAGATTGTAATCGGCGGTTCGGGTGCAGGTAAGTCTTTCAGAAAGATAAAGCCCGACATTATGCAGATGTACGGTTCATATGTGGTCACAGACCCGAAAGGCGAACTTTATCGTGACACGGCGAAAGTCTTAACTGCGAATGGCTACAAGGTCAGAGTGCTTAACTTGGAAAATATCAACTTATCAAACGCCTACAACCCTTTCTGCTACATGGTTTCAGAACAGGACGTGCTGAATGTTGCCGACCTTTTCATGAAAAACTCGGCTGGAGAGGGCGAAAAAGAGGATTTCTGGAGCGGTTCGGCACAAGACTTGCTTGTAATGATTATGCTTTATCTTTACAAATCGGAATATGAACTCAAATCTTTCGGACGAGTAATCAGGCTTGTTAACTCGATTAAGTATACAAAGGAAGGCAAAATTGACGAACTTTGTGAGCTTGCAAGGTGTATGACAGAACATTCCATTGATTTTCCAGATGATGCAGCCAGCGTAAACTGGAAATCAATAACGGGTACTCCACAGGAAACTATGGGAAGTATCGCAAAAACACTTTCCACACGATTAAGACTTTGGGCGGTAAGTGACGTTGATGAGCTTACAGCGGAGGATGAAATGGATTTCGACCACGCTGGACAGGAGAAAACGGCTATTTTTCTGATTATCCCACCTGCACGACAGACATACAAAGCCGTTGCAAATATTTTCTATTCTCAGCTTTTCGAGCGTTTAATGTGGGTAGCTAACAATAAATGTAACGGAAGATTGCCCTATTTGGTTTCGTGCGAACTTGACGAATTTGCGAATATCGGCAAAATACCGAACTTTTGCGAAACCTTAGCCGTTGTCCGTTCCCACAACATACGCATTTGCATAGTTTTACAAGGACTTTCACAGCTGAAAGCCCTCTATGAGAAAACTTTTGAGAGTATCATAGGCAACTGCTCCATGTTTACATTTTTAGGCACAAACGATGCTGACACAAAAGAATACGTTTCAAAAAGGCTTGGAAAGACCACGGTCAAGGTTCGCACAAGGTCATATAACCGTGGCGGAACTCAGGGCGGAGGAAGTGACAGCGAAAGTTATGTTGCGAGAGATTTGCTTGCGGTAGAAGATATCGCAATGGCTATGCGACCGAGGGGCAAGACAAACCGCCTCGGAGGTAGCTGTATAGCCTTTATCGACCATTTCCGTCCGTTTTTTATCGGAAAGTTTGACACTCTCAGCCACCCTCTTATTTCTTCTGTAGGAAGCTCATTTCCTAAAGATTTCAAAAACAACACGGACATAAACGAAGTTTACGGAAAAATCAAAGAAGAGCGTTCACAGAAATATTCCGAACAACGTAACACGTTTGAGGAAGTTTTCCGTCAGAAACAAAAAGATTTTGAGGAACAGAAAGAGAAGGAAAATGCCGAATTTGAGCTTGAGGAACAGAAAAAACTCGAAGAAACTTTCGGTGAAGCGGAAGACTTTGAGGAACTGGACGACTTTGGCGAAGACAGAGTAGAAGAATTTATGAGTATAGAGGAGGAATAAAATGGACGAACAAATTCAGGACGTAAAACAGGCGGTACAGACAGGAATACA